>JAUNXD010000212.1 GCA_030539985.1 Methanobrevibacter sp. | reverse complement strand
AAAATTGTCTTTTTCTTGAAAATTGTGAATGTTTTGTATACATTTCCAATGCCAAGGATAATTTCTCATCAGCATAAATATTTTCATGATTCAAAAAACATGCTCTTTCAATATTGTTGACCAATTTATCAATTTTTATTATAGTTTTTACTTCTGCAAATGCTGAATTAGCATGCTCTAAAATAAGACCCAATGGAAATAATGTTGTTTCATTTGTATTAAGCTTACCATACACTAAACAATCATTTTCAACTGAAATTGGTTCTTCATAGATATGTGTTTTTTTAATATTCTCATCGAGTTCAATAGCTGTAAACTTACTGTCCTCTAAAACAATTAACATCAATGCCAGTTTTATCTTATTTAGAACATATTTTGCATGTTCCATATTTTCAACTGGTTTAACAATTAATGAATATGAATCATCGACATCACTTAATTTTGTTAATCTAAATTTTAAGTCATCATATTCAAATTCCGAACTTCTCCCTTCTAATTGAAATTGAGGATACGATTTCATATAAAAAACTATATTCAACCCATATTTTGTCATTTAATACCTCACAGTGATAATTATTTATAATTCAATCGGTTCAATAATTTCTAAATCTCATCATCAATATCATTATGTTATTGAATAATATAAATAATTAAAGAGAGCACATATTAACTTGATTTTAATGACAAATTTTTTCAACGCATCTTTCTCGCACAAACACCCATTTTATCTATAAACATGCCTCCTCCTTATAATCAGTTAAATTTAACCACATTAACAATGTTTAGAATTCCCAAATATAAGGAAAATAATTTATACGATACACACAATATATATCACCATGAAATTGAAATTGCTTCTCATTCTTGCCATACTGGCAATAACAGTTTCCCCGGTCATGGCCGGGAACAACACGACGGTTGTGGACAATCCCACCCAGTACATATCAGACGAGCCCATGACTGAAGCGCTTGAAAGCGGAGACTCCAACATCAGCTTCAGCGACGGGTACAAGGGATACTGTATTGAATGGGGCGAGCATTCGGCTGAAAAGGGTGATAAGTTCTATGTCCATGACGAAGATGTCGACAACAACATTAAAACATTCTTTGTATATTTCTATGAGGAGTCACAGCGTGACGTCATTGCCACTCAGCATATGATCTGGAAGTTCACTGACGACAAGCAGTTCAGCAGGTTCAATCAGACCTTGTATGAAAAAATCATCGAGAAGGCCGCAACTGTCAAGGTGCCCAATGACGGTGTTTTGAAAGTCAACGACACCACTGAAATGGTTTACAGTTTCCGAAATTTCATATCCAACATAAACGAGTATCAGAATTATTTCGCATACAAGATATATTTCAGAAACATAACCCCTGAAAGCAACCTGACTGAGAATTCAACCGGGAACGGGTCAGCCGGAACTTCCCAAAACCTGACCAATCAAACCGGCATCAAAGAGAACATTGTGCAAAACCGCACAAACGCATCCTTTAAAAAGGCCAAATTAGCCAAGGTGAATGGAAATCATGAGACGGGCAATCCTCTTGTATTGCTTGCATTGTCGCTGGCGGTGCTGGTTTTTAAAAGAAGAAAGTGATATGACATATCGTCAAGTAAAAAATATTGATTATATAGAGTTGCGGGTTGTTTTACCAAACCTATAGACAGGCGAAGTTACCTCCCAACTCATATTTTTTCATCGAGAATTACTTCCCAACGCGTCTTTTAACTGGATAATTTTTATTGCACAAAAAACAAACTATTACCTAACCACCTCCAAAAAACAAACCCGAAAGGAGCCATGCTGTTTATGAACAATGAAAAATACCTTGCGATAGATGTTGGCGGAACCTCAATAAAATACGCCATAACCGATAGGAATGCGGAAATAGCCAAGCTCAATGAAATCGAAACAAGAAGGGAGCCGGGAAAATTATTCGAATCATTGGATGAAATAATCCTCCCCCATCTAAATCAGATTGAAGGCATTGCAATGTCCTTTCCGGGAAAAATTAATGTTGAAAAGGGGATAGTCAATATAATAGCGACATTCAAGTGGATTTGCGATATGCCTTTAAAATCCATGCTGGAGGAGAAATACGGCATGCCCGTGTGGATTGAAAATGACGGGAAATGTGCTGCATTGGCTGAATTCTGGAAAGGAAACCTATCCGGCATAAACAATGGAATGGTTATCGGACTTGGAACTGAAATAGCCGGAGGGATAATTCTCAATGGAGAACTATATCGGGGGAGCAATGAATCCGCAGGAGAGATTTCAAGCATTCTCAGCGATTTCAAAACTCTCGATAACGCAAAAAGGTTCGGCAAGATTGGAGGTCATAAAAATTTAACCGATGCATATAATGATGAAAAAGGCATTGGCGATATTGACACTTATGAACTCTTTGAAAAGTATGATGATGGGGATGAAGCGGCAAAAGAGGCGATTAGAAATTATTCAAGAATAATTGCCGCTGGAATTGTGACCATACAGTCGGTGCTTGATGTTGAAAAGTTCTGCATTGGCGGAGGAATTTCCGCACAGGACATTTTAATGAGTGAAATTAAAGACAGCGTGCACGAGTTCTTTAGAGTGAAATCATCAGAAGCGATAAACGAACCTGCAATTGAAAGATGTCATTTTAAAAATGCATCCGGTTGTGTTGGCGCCCTATATAATTTTTTAACTATGGAAAAGATTTTTTAAGTGAAATTTAACCGTTTTAAACAGAATGAAAAATTCAAAATTAACTTTTCTTAACATTTTACAAAAAGACAACTCGACATCGAATTTTTCATTGCCCATTACAAAATCCATGCAGTGAAAAAAAAACAGGTTATGTAAAATACTCTCATCTTTCTAACAAAAGATACTCCCATATTAAATCACCATTTCCAATTGTTCCCAGTGTAAAATTGACTTCATTTTGTAAAATTGACTTCAAAAAAACATCACATATAAATCAATATGATTTAAACTAAATGTAAAACAATTTATATCAAAATCAATAATAAATCTTAGAAATCATTATCTCAACAGGTCATTTAGGCAATATGTCCAATGATTAATACAGAGTGAAATCATAGAATAATTTTATATATCTTAGTAATTAAATTAATTATTACACCAATAATATTT
>JAUNXD010000211.1:1596-3149 GCA_030539985.1 Methanobrevibacter sp. | reverse complement strand
GATGTTGATGAATTAAGCATGACAAATGAAGATGTGCTGTCTGCTCAAACCATAATAGTTGAGGAGATTGAAGAAAATCATAACGAAATGGGCAGTTCAGGGACAATTCAAAAAGCCATAAACAGCGCTAAAGCAGGAGATACAATAATTATCAATGGTAGAAGTTATGAGCATTGTCATTTTATCGTCGATAAGCAATTAACAATAATAAGTAATGTTGGAACAACTATGAAGGTATGTCCTTCAAATAATCAAGGTTCAAATCATTATGGTATATTTTACATTTCACCTCAAGCCAGCGGAACCATAATTCAAGGTTTTACTTTAATAAATGAAGTAAGTGGAAGTGATGATTATGGAATATTGGTCAGTGGTGCATCAAATGTTAACATAAGAGATTGCAGCATATCTAATGATGGATATTCAGATGCTATAAGGGTTGAAAACTCAAAAAATACTATAATCGACAATGTTAATGTTTCAAGTGCTACAAATGCCATAAGAATTAAAAATGCACAAAGCACAATCGTTAAAAACTCCAATATTAAGAATTCAAATTATGGAGTATATGATGTTGATTCCACAGGAACAACCATTACAAATAATAATATCATGAACAATAAGGCAGGTATTGGAGTTGCAGGAAGCTCAAACAATCCAACAATCAGCTTCAACAATATCACAAACAACGAAAACGGTATAAGTTTGACTTCATCTGAAACAATTAACATTTTAAGCAATTATATAGCAACAAACACTAACCATGGAGTCTATGTTAACTGCAAAATTAATAAGATTAACATTATAGGTAACTTCTTTTATAAGAATACTTATGAAGAAGTCTTCAATGATGTAAACACCAAAGGATTATATGTTAAAGGTGGAGAAAACCTAGAATTTGTTAACAACAATTATTTTGTAGGATTCGATAACCGCCCAGTTCAGCGTGCAGACAGTGTTGGAGGCGGAGTATTTTTACAGTATGCATTTGAACTCAACACCAATGTGGCCTGCCCAATTATTTACTCAACTTATGGAGTACAGTGGGCAGTTAAAAACTACAGATTACAATTAACTGAAATAAGCCAATCCAAAAAAGGTGTTTATTCAGTTTCCATTGTTGATGCAAATGGTAATGTTGCAAAAGGATTAAGTTCAGTTCCTGTAACATTTTACCTGAACAAAAATAATAATTACGCTGCTCCTCAAGAAGGGGATGTTTACAGAACAGTAATGATGGTTGATGGTACTGCAACCGCCAGATTCTACCCACACGAAT
This sequence comes from Methanobrevibacter sp., assembly GCA_030539985.1. Classification (GTDB taxonomy): domain Archaea; phylum Methanobacteriota; class Methanobacteria; order Methanobacteriales; family Methanobacteriaceae; genus Methanocatella. The sequence goes on along the minus strand of JAUNXD010000211.1, from coordinate 1,870 downwards.
TTAATGAATCAGGAAACATTGTAACCGTTGTCACACCAGGATTTGGTGATTATTTGACCAGTGATCAAAACAAGAATGTCAGAAAATTCAATGTTGATGATAAATTTATTCCGGGTGAAGTGATTGGAAGTAAACTCATTATTTCTGATTTAACCACTTATCCAAATTCAAATGTTGATTATACAATTACTTTAATGGATATTAATAATGATGCTATTGCAAATGAACCGGTAGTGATAAACATAGGTTCCAATACATTTAATTCAGTTACTAA
>JAUNXD010000211.1:0-1586 GCA_030539985.1 Methanobrevibacter sp. | reverse complement strand
TAATGGGAAAGTCACTTTAAAAATCAATCAGAATACCGGAACATATGCAATTAAGGTTAATTATGCGGGTGATGATATTGAATGGGCACCTGCATCCGCTCAGGCAACTTTGAAAGTAAATAAGATATCAACTAAAATAGTAGCATCCAATTATGCAATGTTTATTAAAAAGGCTACTTATTATAAAGTCACTTTAAAAGATTCAAATGGAAATCCGTTATCCTCTCAAAAAGTAACTATCAAGGTTAATAAAAAAACATATAAAGTCAAAACCAATTCTAAAGGTGTTGCAAAAGTCAAGCTTAAACTTAAGAAGGGAAAATACACTGTTCAAATAAGATATGCAGGTTCAAACAAATATTTGGCATCCAAAAAAACTGCTAAAATAACAGTTAAAAAGACACTTAAAACCAAGTTGACCGCTCCAAAAGTCACAATTGTGCCTAAAAAGTCCAGTAAATATACTGTCACTTTAAAGGATGAGAATGGTAATGCACTTAAAAAACAGAAATTGATTATTAAAGTAAACGGCAAAAAATACACTAAAAAGACCAATTCCAAAGGTCAAGCTACTATAAAAGTTAAGTTTTCAAAGCTAAAAACATACAAGGTTAAAGTCACTTATAATGGAGTTAAAAAGTATAAAAAATCATCTAAAACAGGTAAGATCATAGTTAAAAAACCGGTCAATTCCCCAACTAGTGCTGCAAGTCCAAGTGTTCCTCAAAACAATAATCCTGTTGGGGATGTTAAAGTCAAAATACAATTGTCCGCTGCAAATAGAACATTTTCATTGAATTCTATTGAAAACTATACTATTTCATTAAAGGACTCTTCTGGACAGGCTTTAGCAAATCATGCAATTTCCTATACATTGGACAATAAGTCATACTCTCCACAAACTGATGCTAACGGTCAGGTTAAAGTAGATATTTCATCTTTAGGTGTTGGTTCGCATATTATTGATGTTATCTGTCCTCAAAATGACAAATACGAATCCTCTTCATCCAAGGCTACGATTACTATTTTAAACAAAACCGGTGTGACTTTCATTGATGCAGGTCTGTCAAGTGATGAAATTCAAAGTATTTTAGATGACACCAACAATCCGGTTGAATTTTTAGCAAATGCTTATAATGATGTAAGTTTAACCATTAACAAACCGTTAAATATCACTTTCCAGAATAACACTGTTTTAAACGGTAAAGCCAACAGTCCAGTTTTAACAATAAACGCTGATAACTTTAACATTTCAAACCTAGTAATCAATGCAAATGAGGGTTCAGGTATTGTAGTCAATGCAGACAATGTCACCTTAAAAAACAATACCATTAACAATAACTTGGATCAATCTCAAATGAGCAAGTATGATTCAGGGGAATTAACCATTCCTGGAAATGGTATTAGTTTGTCTGGTGCAAATAATGCAAGAATATCCCAAAATAATATTAAATCCTTTGGAAATGCAATATTTGCTCAGGATTCAGATAATGTGGAAATAGATAATAACACATTGTCCTTAAGTAACTATGGTATTAATTATGGTTTAGGAGTCAAAAACACTCAAATAACCAATAACTTAATTA
>JAUNXD010000210.1 GCA_030539985.1 Methanobrevibacter sp. | reverse complement strand
CAAGAAGTTTTCCATTCAATATTAACTCCCAGGCAGATTCACAAACTGTAATCGGACCAGGAAGAATGTATGGATTTATAATGCCCAATCCCTCGGTAATCAGATACCAGAAAATGATTATGCAAATTGGTAAAATTAATGGAATAAATTTGTTCTTATAATTTTTAAACATTACATCACTTAATAAAATTTTTATACAATAAATAGTATTGTCTTAATCATATAAAAACTTTAAAAAAAATACAATTAAAAAAGAAAAAAATTATGAAGCATCGGCTACTTCAATAGCCTCTACTTCAATATCATTATTATTTAAAACGGATTTAGTACTCAATGCACCAAACAACATTGTAGATAAATTATGTATCATTGATGATGTTGATGGTGGAATAACACCCATTACACCTAAGACCAATAGAGAACCGTTTACCGCAACAATATTGCGATAATTGGTGTTGATTTTATCAAGCATCCCGACACTTAGCTTTCTTAAGGTTACAAGATCATACAAATCATCGGACAAAAGGGAAATGTCAGCCACTTCACGGGCTATGTCAGAGGAATGCTTCATCGAAACTGACACATCTGCTGTTGCAAGAGCCGGCGAATCATTTATGCCGTCACCAACCATGATAACGGTTTTACCTTCAGCTTTAAGCTCTTCAACAATTCTTGATTTGTCTTCAGGAAGCACCTGTGATTTGTATTCGGTGATTCCAAGTGCCTTAGCACCAGCCTTTGCACCGCTTTCACTGTCACCGGTAAGCATTATGATATTTTCGATACCTAATGACTTTAGCTCTTCAATGACATCTTTTGCTTCCTCCCTCACAGGATCATCAATGCATATAATCCCTTCAAGTTTCCCGTCAATAGCCAGATACACTACAGAGTGTTCAGAGGCTTTTTTGGCAATTTTCTTCTCCTGAGTTTTGGTCACCTTAACCTTCTCGTCATCAAACAGGAAGTGCCTTGATCCGATTACCGCACGTTTGCCATCATATTCAGTTACAATACCATGTGCCACAATGTATTCAACTTCACTGTGATCCTCTTGGTGTTTGAGGCCTTCAGCTTCAGCCTGTTTTACAATGGCCGTTGCAATACTGTGTGCAAAGTGCTCCTCAATACATGCCGCCATTCTAAGGATTTCATCACGTTCGTATCTTTTTGACATCGGAATGACTTCGACAACCTTAGGTGTTGCCTTTGTCAATGTTCCGGTTTTGTCAAAAACAATAGTGTCCGCATTTGCATAGGCCTCAAGGAACTTGCCTCCCTTAACCATCATCCTGTTATCTGACGCTTCACGCATTGCAGATATGATTGACAATGGTGTTGTGAGTTTGATTGCACATGAAAAGTCAACCATCAAAACAGAAAGCGCCTTTGTTGCATTTCCTGTAATGAAATATGTCAAGGCGGTGGCTAAAAAGCTATAAGGAACAATGGAATCAGCTAATTTTTCAGCTTTACTTTGTGTTTCAGCTTTCAATTCTTCTGAGTTTTCGATTAAATCAATGATTTTATTTAACCTTGTTTCCTTATTCATTGAGTAAACTTCAACGATAATATTCCCTTCTTCCATGACCGTTCCTGCATGGACTGTTTTTCCAATTGTCTTATGGACAGCCAGCGGTTCACCAGTCATTGAAGCTTCATTAACCATTCCTTCGCCATCAACTATCTTTCCATCCACAGGAATTACATCACCCATGTGGACTTTGATCTTATCGCCTTTACCAATATCCATAGCCGAAACCTGTCTTTCATCGCCGTCATCTCCAACTACCCAGACTGTATCAATATTTAAAGCCAAACTGTCTTTTAGAGTACTTTTAGCCTTTTGTACAGTATAGTCTTCTAAAGCGTCGGAAATGGACAATAAAAACATCATGGAACTTGCCGGCTGGTATTGTCTTTGCATTAAAGCACCTGCAACGGCGGCTCCGTCAAGCAAATTCACATCAACATTGAAGCTTGTCAAACTATCCAATCCGTTCCAGACATATCTCATGGCCCGATAAATGGTTAACGCATTTTTAATAGGCATTGGCAAAAACCATCTTCCAATCAGCCTGCGAGAAATCATCTTAGATAGCTTGAGATAGAAATCATCAGTGATTTCTCTTGAAACTTGAGTTTGTGTCGGTTCACCCTCAACCAAATCATCCAAGGTGATTCCATCTAGAATATTGAATACTTTTTGCCTGCTTCCATCATCACCGTCGTGATAGATTAATATGCTGCCGTTTCTATGTGATGTGAAAACCTCATAGATAAAATCCTGTTTTAAAAGTAATGAAGCAAGACCATATCCTTCGCTTTTAGTGAAAGCCCACTGGCCTGCACGGACCCTTAATCGAGATCCGTAATCATACATTACCTGATACTTCATTTTTATCACTAAAAATAAGCAATCTATTCTTTTGATTCAACGTAGATTTCTTTTTTGTTACCAGCGTTTGCATCTACAACAAGGTCTTCTGCGTTTTCTTTCATATCCTGAAAGGTTTCTTCAGCATCTTTTTTGAAAGCCATTACGTTAGCCATTCCTTTGGTTGCAGTACTTTTAAATGCTTCTGATTGGATTACTTTTTTACCAACAATTGCTGTTGCGATTCCTGCTGCAAAAATTAGTGCATGTTTATGTTCTACACAAGCATTAATAATATCTTTACGTTTCATTTTTATACCATCCTTTTATTTTTAATGAAATTTACCTAAAAATTACAATCGCACCTGTGATAAACAATGGGTTGGACATTTGACTACGCAACTTAAACATTTACTGCATCTCCCATTATTCAATGTCCAAGTTCTGTTATGTCTGCTAACGACTATTGCATTAGTCGGACATATTATCTCACATCTTCCACATAAACTGCATTGGTTTATATTATTACCAATGCGCCATCCTGATTTATGGGATGATGTTAAAAATTGAGAAAAAACAAATTTACCAATTTCATATCCAAATGATGAATGTCCACCCCTATGTCTCAAAATACAATCTCCTTTTTTTAGGTATGACTAAATTTATTTATAATGATATATAAATATTTTGGAATACCTAAATTTGAATAGATATAATTAAATATGATAGAAAAAAAATAATTCTTAAAAAGGTGGAAAAATGAATATTAACAAAAAA
>JAUNXD010000209.1 GCA_030539985.1 Methanobrevibacter sp. | reverse complement strand
GTATCGTATCATTTCAATGAGTTTTCCCCATCCGATTTCATGAATGTTTCTACTTAAACTACGTGAACGTATCATTCCTCGAATGTTTAATGTTTCCATTGCTATGAATTTGCAGTGTTTAACAATATTGTAGGATATTTTATGATAATAGTCATTGACAACATTGTTTTTCTTGGTTATCCATTTTTGGAGTTTTCGGAGTGTTTTTTTCCAGTTGGATCCACCTTCTTTTTGCCGTGATAGTTTTTGTTGGTAACATTGTATTCTTCCGTTTATTCTTTTCAAATCCGGTTTTGGTACGACTTTTTCATTGGAAAAAGTTAAAAAGTTGTTTAATCCCACATCAATGCCTATATATAATCCATGGTATGAGAATTCGTCTCGTGGATGTATTTTTTCTAGTTCGTAGGCTATGCAGACGAACCATTTTCCATTTTCTTTTAGGATTGTAGCTTCTTTGATTTTACCATCAATGTCACGTTTATATTTGACTTCAATGTATCCTAATTTGTTTAAGCGTAATCTGTTACCTTCCCATCTTATGGATTCTTTAATTCCATCTTTGGTTGAGTATTCGTTGTTTCGGAGTGTGATGGATCGTACTGGATTGTCTTTAAGGGATTTGAATTTAGGGCGTCCGGTTCTGCCATCATTGTATCCTTCATAGGCTTTTATTAAACGGTCGGTGGATGCCTGGATGCAGGTGGATTCTGCTTTTTTCAAGAATGGTTTTTGTTTTTTTAGATTTTTAACAATCTTTTGTGTGTAAGTGCGGTTGACTTTACAGTTTTTGCCTATTGCAAATTCTTTGACGAGGTTTTCACGGTAAATGCTGTATTCTAATGTTTTGTTGAATACATAACCAGTGGCACGCAAATTGAAATTTAATTCCCCTTCTAAATCCTCATCAGGGACAAACTCAATCTTATCAGTCAAAATAAAAGTCTTATCAACCATAATAATTTTCCTCAACACTTCTTTTTAGACAAAAATCTAATAATTTTTTTTACATGTGAAAAAAACATGATTTTTTTGATAAATTAAAAAAAACTGTTTTTTTCTACAATTATATCTATATACCTTTATACTACAACTACTTTATCCGAGAGCATTTGAAAAGTATTATCATTTTTACATTGCAAAAAAAATTCTAAAAAATTCAACACCCTCTTAAAAGTGCAATTCATCTCCGGCTTAAAGAAGCCGGAGAATTATTGCACAATAATGTTAAATATTTTTTTAGAAAATAATTATTATTATAAAAACATTTGGGTTGAAAAATCATGAAGTTAAAAAGGGTAATTGTTATATCTTTATTGATTTTAGCGGTTTTGACAGTGGGCTCTGTCAGCGCAAACGATAATCTGACAGGTACTGTTGAATTGAGCGATGAGGTAATGTCTTTGCCTCAGGAGGACATATTGGGCGAGAGTGATGATGGAACATTTAATGCACTGTATGAGAAAATTGATAATGCTGAAGCAGGTTCCACAATAACTCTTGAAAATAATTATGCAAACACTGACGACTTTGACAGTGAGGGAATAGTGATAGACAAGGATTTGACAATCAACGGTAACGGTTATACCATAGATGGTTTGTCCTCTTCAAGAATATTCAAAATAAAGGACTGCACAGTAACGCTGAACAATATTAAGTTCACCAACGGCCATGCCATTGAAAATGATGCAAAGCATTACTTTGGTTCAGGCGGTGCAATCTATGCAGTCTCAACAGCATTGACAGTTAATTCATGCACCTTTACAAACAATATGGCAGATTTGCATGGAGGCGCCATATTTTCCAGTTCTTATGAACATACTTTAACAATCAATTCCTGCACTTTCACAGGCAATGTTGCAAAAGCCACATCAGGAGCAGTCGACGCTTCATGCATTGGTTTGCAAATCACTGATTCAACTTTCAATCAGAATTCAGCCGGAAGCAGTGGCGGTGCAATATCCTCTTTATCTTGGGATGGGAATGGAAATCATTTAAAAGACACCATAACCAATTGCATATTCACCAACAACAGGGCAGGGTCCCATGGTGGAGCCATCAGAATCGATTCCAAACTGAGCATTGCATCCTCAACTTTTACAAATAATGATGCAGGAGCCTGCGGCGGTGCATTATATACCAATGAGGACTTGACTGTGACAAATTCAAGATTCACAAAAAACCATGCTTCAGAAAACGGTGGAGCGATTCATGCACAGGGTTATAATCTGGAAGTCATAAACGGCGTTCGAAAAATCACATATTACAATGTATTGATACAGGATTCAACATTTTCTTCAAATGTGGCCAATGAAGTTGGCGGAGCGATAGCCGCCACCACATACGGTGCAGAATCAACATATCCTAAGGTTGTCCGCTCTACTTTCACAGGAAACAAGGCAAAGGACTCCAATGACATTAGCGGATTTGTTGCCACAAACTGCAAATTCGATGCAGCGCCTGCAAAAATCAAATTGACGCTGAAATCCGTCAAGGTTAAAAAGTCAGCAAAGAAATTGGTTTTGACAGCAACATTGAAGAAGGGATCCAAGGCATTGAAGGGCAAAAAGATTACTTTCAAGTTCAACGGCAAGAAATTCACTGCCAAAACCAACAAGAAGGGTGTTGCAAAGGTAACAATCAAGAAAAAAGTATTGAAAAAGCTTAAAGTTGGTAAAAAGGTTAAATATCAGGCAAGTTACGGTAAGCTGACGGTGAAGAAATCTGCGAAGGTCAAAAAGTAGATTGAAACATGCATTTTTCAATGAGTGATGTGTACCTGATGAATTGAAATATTAAATGTGTTTCATATCTCGCATTTAATGAAATGAAGGTTATATTTAATTGCATCAAATTTATTCCGATTCAATTAAATAAATGCTTGCGTCAATTATTTGCAGTGATGAAAATGGATGATCTCAAAGAGGAATTGAACAGTCTGAACAATTCAATTGACGATTTGGAAAACCGAATCGAAAAGGCCAGAACCGAAGCGGAGGCAAATGTCAAACCATTGAATGAGGAACTCTCACAAATCAAAGAGGATAAAAGGACTTATGCATTGAAAAACGATTTTGATTCGATTCAGGACTGCAGGAGAAGGGAGGACAATCTCAAATTCAAAATCAGTGCCCAATGGACCCGGTACACAATCCT
>JAUNXD010000208.1 GCA_030539985.1 Methanobrevibacter sp. | reverse complement strand
AAAAAACACTTGATGAAAAGCAATTAAACTAAAAATCAATCTAGAAAACTATTTTTAAAGCATTTTAGCCTTTATAATTTCATCTACAGCTTCTTCGGTTTTTAATTTTACTTCCACATCCAAACCTTTCTTCTGCAGCCTGTGCAATATTTCAGAAGATTTAGGCGGTTTCAAATGAGCTTCCCTTAAGATCGCATGATTTGCGAAAACCTCTTCAGTGCTTCCTTGATTGATAATATGGCCATTATGAAGGACAAAAATCTTATCTGAAAACTCGGTAATCATTTCCACATCATGTGAAGAGATGATAATGGTAATTCCTTCTTCATTCAGTTGATTTAAAATGCCCAGAACCTTATCGACACCTTGAGGATCGAGACCTGCAGTAGGCTCGTCAAGTATGATAATTTCAGGACGCATTGCAATAATTCCCGCAATAGCTATTCTTTTCTGCTGACCTCCACTGAGATGGTGGGGAGTCATCTCCTCGAATCCTTCCATTCCAACGGCCTTCAATGATTCATCTACTCTCTTGTCAACCTCTTCTCTTGGAAGTCCTAGATTCATTGGCCCGAAAGCCACATCTTCAATTACAGTAGGTGCAAAGAGCTGATTTGATGAATTTTGAAAAACAACCCCCACCTTCTGGCGAATTTTCATCAAAGAAGGCTTGTCATACTCCATTTTTTGACCTTCTATTAGAATTTCACCGAAAGTAGGCTCTTTCAATCCATTGAAATGAGACAATAAGGTTGATTTTCCAGCTCCGTTTGACCCGATAACCGCAACCTTCTCACCGCGATTGATCTGCATGTTAATATTTTCAATAGCTACTGTTCCATTATGATATTTGTAAGTTAAATCCCTTACTTCCAAAACAGTTTCATTAGAATTTATCATAATTTTCATCCTTTAATAGTAATCACATTTCCAATCATAATTTCATGACTAAATAAATAAAACAATTAACTTCTTTTTTAAAACAATTTCCTATTCATAGGCCGACTTGGCCATGCTGCAAGGACAAGGATATGCCAAAATATCCCAGATGACCTGCAAGAAAGATTACAGAAAGCTGAAGAGCAACAATAAGTATAACAACAATAGCTGCATAGACATATTCGTTTCGGCCTAAGGAAATTTTAGAATTATAGAGCTCTGACTTGTCGGAAAAACATCTGCTTACCATGCTCAGGTAGACATCTTCACCCTTTTCATATGCATTTAAAAACATCATGGCAACGGTATATCCTGCCTGTTTCAATCTCCATTGATAAGGTATTGATTGATTGTAAATATCAAAATTCCTGGATTTTTGAGATTCACGGATGATCTTCAATTCATCATAAAAAATGAAGAGAAAACGCACCATGATACTTAAAATCATGGACAAGTCCCTGGGCATTCCAAGTTTTCTAAAAGATTGTACTACTTCCTGCATTGGACTGGTTGAAGAAAGGTAGACAATAGTTGTCAGAGAGACTACCAATCTTGAAAAGAGCAGGATAGTCCAATTCAAACCCAAATCAGTTACCTGCAGGAAGGACCAGGACCAAATAACATTTCCTGAGTGAATGAAAGGCTGGAATATGATAATCAATCCGCCGAATGGCAATAGCAGTGCGATTCTTTTAAAGCTTTGTTTAAAAGGCAGTTTCGCAACATACATGCAAATCAAAAGGAAAATCTCTAAAACAACCGGAACAATCAATCTATCAGAGAATACGCAGAAAACAATAATTGCCAATGCTACTATAAGTTTTACTCTGCCTTCCAGATCATGTATGACACTATGCTGAGCAGATATTGTATCCAAATCCATAACTTCTTCAATTGCCATCGCATTCCTCGAAAATAATTGAAATTAATAATTATAAATAATGAAAATGACGATATGTTTAAACTATTAATCTTAAAACCTGAAAAAACCGCCATATCCAATTATAGATATTTGATTAAAATATTTAAATTTATGTTTTAATAATCAGATTCTCCATTGAAATTCATCAACTAAATTTTTATTATAAAAAAAGCTCATGAAATTATTAATTATTCCAAAAATTAACTTGAAATAATTAATGATTTCACTTAAATAAAAAAAATTAGTTAGTTAAAAAATAACTAACTAATGAATTGATATGTTTAATCTTTTTTCAGTACATATCCAACACCTAAACCTACAACTAAAGTAATAATACCTCCCAGGAATAAAACAGCGATTTCGCCGAGTTTGTCAAGAGGTTCGTATGTATAGTCAGGGAAAGGTGCTTCCAGTACTGGAGATTCTACATCTTCAGCTACACTGGAGTCTTCTGCAGATTTTTCCAATCCGTCAGGATCTCCAGATGCAATATAAGGTGAGAGTACAGCTAATGCAATACAGAATATAATTCCGACTACAATAAGCATTTTATTTTGATTACTAAGTTCCATGTTTATCCCTCATTGTTCCATGCTAATAAATCAGGTCTGAATTTTTCAAGAGCATAAACAACAATTACAGTTAATACTCCTTCAATTAAACCAATAAATGCATGATATATTCCCATAGATGCAAGACCTATGTCAAGTGGGAATGTTCCAGCTACAAACATTTCAATTGCTGCAACTTCAGCTGCAATTAAGGTTGCAAGCCATGCTGCAATGAAGATTGATGGGTATTTCCCAATTATTCCTTTCAATCCTTTGAAGGTGAAAAGACCGACAAATCCTCCAACAATTGCCATGTTGAATACATTTGCTCCTAAAGCAGTGATTCCTCCATCACCGAAGAATAATGCTTGAATAAGTAAAACAACAGTAAAGACTAATACTGCAGCTTCTGGAGCCATAAATACTAAAGTCACCAAGGTTCCTCCGACCATATGTCCACTGGTACCAAATGGAATTGGCATGTTCATGGACATTATAGCAAAGATACCTGCAGCGAGTACAGCCATTAATGGGATACGTTTTTCATCAAGATTGTTTTTAGCCCATTTAATAGAAAAGTACAATGCGATAATTAAAATTATATAATAAATTGCGCATTGTCCAAGTGGTATAAAACCATCAGGTATGTGCATTATTTTTCCTCCTAAATAAGATATTATTTAATACTGTTTTATTTAATGAAAATTTTTAATAAAAAAAGATAATTTAGTATACTTTTAAAATCTAAACTA
>JAUNXD010000207.1 GCA_030539985.1 Methanobrevibacter sp. | reverse complement strand
GCCCTTCAATAAGTCCGCTCATTCCACGGTTGTATGCTTTGACTGTTTCATCATTAATGACGACTTCACGAATTTTTCCGTCAATAAAGTATATGTTGTTGTCTCCCTTGATGGGGAAATCTTCAGGGGTTTTAATCTCAACATTTTCAACATCAACAATAATGTAAGCTGGTGTGTTTTTAATGATGGCTATGTCCTCATCTGTTGTATAATATTCATCGCCCAAACAATCTAGTGTGGCATAGGTGAAAACCATTGGGTCTTGTGTAATGTTAACTACATATTCATTAGTATCTAGGATATTTTTCAATGTTTTTGATCCCTCAAATATATGGCAGTGAACTTTATCATCACCCAAATAGATGAATGCAAAGGCACCGGCATTTTTCACTCCGTCTTTACTGATTGTTGTGGTTATGCACTCGTATTGTAAGTCTTTTTCAATTCCAAGTTTTGATAAATCGTAAGTCATTTAATTCCTCCTGAAAATCCGTCTGCAATTTTGTTAAGATTTAAAAATACATTTGACAGTGAATTAACAATCTCTTGAATTTCTTTGTTGTCAATGTTTCCTAATGCTTCAATGTATTGCGGAAAAGTCTGTTTTCCATTCTGGAAAAACAGGTAGTATTCGTTAAGGTTGACTTCATCCTGATTTAAGTCATGAACAATGTCTATGTAAATTTTTTCCAAGTCATCCAAACTTTCTTCAAACATTTCCCTAACCTCTTCAACTGGAGAGGAATTTTGAAGTTTTTCAAAAGCAGTGTTTAATCTAATAATTGATAGAGTATATGCTTCTAAATCAATTTCACCATACATAAAATCACAAAAAAGAAAAAAAGAGTTAATTCCTCAAAAAGAGAAATTATAATTTAATTTTAATATCTAAAGCAGATGAACCTTCTTCGTAAACAAAGATAGGGTTAATGTCTAACTCAGATATTTCTGGGAAGTCTAAAGTTAATCTGGCTACTCTTTTAATAGCTTCTTTAACTTCTTCAACATCGCAAGGTGCTTCTCCACGGTATCCTTCAAGCAATTTGGATACTTTGGTTGATGCGATTTGTTCTTCAATTTCTTGAGTGCTCATGCCTTTTGCGAGGTTGAATGATACGTCCTCAATTAGGTTAACATATATTCCACCCATACCGAATGCAATCATAGGACCAAATTGTTTATCACGAATCATACCTACAATGACTTCTTCACCGGAATCCATCATTTTTTGTACTTCTACACCGTCTGGAACAATGTCGGGGTGAGCTTTATTAGCATTTGCGATAATTTCATCATATGTTGCTTTTGCTTCTTCAGCACTGTTGATTCCCACTTTTACACCGCCAATATCTGATTTGTGTAAAATTTGGTCAGATGCGATTTTAAGTACAACAGGGAATTCCATTTCTTCTGCAAGTTCTGCTGCTTCTTCAGCACTGGTTGACAATTTAATTGGAGCGGCTGAAATTCCGTAAGCTTCAGCTACTGCATATGCTTCACTACCAAGTAATGTGTCTCTGCCGTCAGCTTTAACTTTATCGAAAATCGCTTTTACAGCGTCTTTGTCGACATCATCAATATTGTCAATAATGTCATCGTATTTGCGGTCTTCCATGCTTGCAAATTTAACCATTGCTTCAAGGGCTTTTACTGCAGTTTCAGGGAATACGTATGTTGGGATACCATTGTCTCTTAATGCATCATTTGCATCTACAAATGTTGGTCCTCCCATATTGACGACAATGACAGGTTTGTCAAATTTCTTTTTCTCTTCGATGATTGCTTCCGCAATTCCATCAGGGTCAGCTGATGCAGTCGGACAAACCATAACGATTAAGCTGTCCACATCTTCATAACCTAATACCAATTCTAATGATTCTTTATACCTGATTACCGGGGCATCTCCTAAAACATCGATAGGGTTTTTAGCACTTCCTTCATCAGTTACGCATTCTTGTAGTTTTGCAGTAGTTTCATCATCAAATTCAACAAGTTGCAAACCTGCTTTTTCCATTGCATCTACAGTAAGTACTCCTCCACCACCTGCATTGGTGATGATGGCTACTTTATCGCCTTTTGGAAGTGGTGCTTTTGAGAATGCTAAACCTAAGTCGAATAACTCTGCCATGGTTTCTACACGCATGATTCCAGATTGGCGGAATACAGTATCAAATGCAAGGTCACTGCCTGCTAATGCTCCGGTATGTGATGATGCAGCTGCTGCTCCTGCAGAACTTGAACCTGATTTTAGCACAATGATTGGTTTTTTGTGTGCGGTTTCCCTCATGGTTCTTACAAAGTCATCGTCATCAGAAATAGATTCAAGATAACAGATGATAACTTTGGTTTCATCATCTTCAGCCAAGTATTGTAGTAATTCGATTTCAGTTACTCCGGCTTTATTTCCTAAACTGATAACTTTACTGAATCCGATTCCGGAAGTTACGCTCCAATCGATGATTGCCACCATCATGGCTCCACTTTGGGAGATGAATGCCATATTTCCTGTTGGTGGCATCATTTGTGAAAATGATCCGTTTAATGGAGTGTGTGAGTCAGTAATTCCTAAACTGTTTGGTCCAATAATGTTTATACCATATTCTTTACCGAGGGCAGTTAATTCTGCTTCTAATTTTGCACCTTCTTCTCCGACTTCCTTAAAACCGGCGGTAATGACTACCATATTTTCAATGCCGACTTCACCACATTCTTTAACTGCAGTATTTACAAATGGAGAAGGAATAGTGATAATTACTAAGTCAACTTTTCCAGGCACGTCTTTAATATTTGCGTAAGCTTGTTTTCCGAGGATTTCTCCTCCTTTTGGGTTTACAGGATATATTTCGCCTTCAAATCCATCATTGATAAGATTGTCAACGATGATGTATCCTACTTTTCCTGGTGTATTGGAAGCTCCAATAACCGCTACAGATTCAGGTTTAAACATCTTATTGAGATCTATCATAAGTTTTTCTCCTGTTGTTTTTATATCTTCATGTTAATTTATAATGATAAATAATTAACATTTAATATAATTATATATTTTGCTATATTATTATTTAAATATATTGTTAATTCATTCAAAAAGTAGTTAATATCGTTTTATTTGTTTTTTTAGTTAATATTTATGGATGATTTTTTTTTGCATTCATTCGAATTCTATTAACATTTATAATAGATAAAAATTATA
>JAUNXD010000206.1:578-3204 GCA_030539985.1 Methanobrevibacter sp. | reverse complement strand
TGTCTTAACTCCAGTTTAATCAATGTTTATCGCCATATAGTATATATGACTTCAATAAATCATTAATTTCAGCATATTATTGATATCCCTTTCTTTTTAAATAATATTATGTTATTTTGATTATTTATAGGTTTGTAAACTATTTTGAACAATATTTATTTTGTTCGCATTTTTCATTCTAAAAATATAAGTATTACCAATTAAAGAAATCATACCGATGGGTACTATAATTGAATTCAAAAATGTGGTGAAGGAGTATAAATCCGGAGACCATATTTTAAAAGCTATGGATAATGTTAATTTCACAATTGATGAAGGAGAATTTGTTGTTATTCTTGGGCCTTCAGGAGCAGGTAAATCTACACTTTTAAACCTGCTGGGGGGATTAGATTCCGTTACTTCAGGTCAGATTATTGTAAACAGTCAAAATGTTGAAAGTTTCAATGACAATCAGCTGACTGAATACAGGGCAAAGAATGTAGGTTTCATTTTTCAGTTTTACAACCTGATTCCAAATTTGACTGCACTGGAAAACGTTGAATTGATGAAGGATATTGTGGATGTTGACATTAATGGACTTGAAGTTTTAGACTCAGTCGGACTTAAAAACCATGCTAATCAATTTCCTGCACAATTGTCCGGTGGAGAACAGCAAAGAGTATCCATTGCAAGAGCTGTTGCTAAAAAACCTACAATGCTTTTATGTGATGAACCAACAGGAGCATTGGACTCAAAAACAGGTGTTCTAATTTTAAATCTGCTTCAAGACATGAGCAATAACCAAAATACTACTATTGTTATAGTTACTCACAATGCAATACTTGCAGAAGCCGCAGATAAGGTTATCAGAATTAAAAACGGTCAGATTGAAAGCATTACTCTTAATGAAAATCCAAAGGGAGTTACCGATTTGGAATGGTGAGCAGATGCTTTTCAAAATGATGTTAAGGGATCTTCGAAAGCACAAGACCCAATTCATATCTATTTTTTTAATGGCTTTTTTAGGTGTTTTTGTTTTTTCAGGAGTAGGTGCAGAAGCATTGGGCCTTGAAGTCAATGTCAATCAGTTTTATGAAGATACAAATATGGCGGATGGTTGGATTTATTCGCCTTACTTAAATGATTTATTTTTGGAGCAGGTTGACTATCTGGGTGCAACTACTCAAATGGAAAGGCAGGCAATTGTTGAGTCGGTAGCCGGTTTTGAAAACAAGCCTGATGTTACGCTGCATTTTGTTGAAAACAACACTATATCAAAATTTTATTTGGCAGAGGGCGAACCATTGGATATTAATGATTCGTCTGGAGTGTGGTTGGATAAAAGTTTCGCTGATGCTAAAGGATTGAAAGTTGGGGATGTAATCACATTTAAGTTTGACGATTATGAAATCAAAAAGGAAATAAAGGGTGTGGGATACTCTCCCGAATATGTTTATCATACGTCGGTATTTTCGGTAAAACCCGATTTTAACAAAATAGGATTTGCATATATGTCTTATAAGGCATTTCCAAGTGAAACTGTTCCATATAATGTTTTAAATGTCAAGTTTGACGGTACTCCTGAAAGTTTTGAGGGAATACTTGCATACCGTCTAGAAGGGTATTATGGTTCTTTTGTTGAAAGGGCTAATCATCCGAGTGTGAATCAGTTTTCAGAACAGATTACTCTGCATAAAATGATGACGGATATTTTTCCTATTGCATTAATTTTAACATCAATGTTGATACTTCTAACAACAATGACCAGAATCATCGCTCATCAAAGGCCTCAAATAGGTATTTTAAAGGCTAATGGTTTTAAAAATCGTTCCATTATTTGGCATTATTCGTTATATGGTTTTATTTTGGTTTCTTTGGGTTCGATATTAGGTCTAATTTTAGGGCCGATGATTGTTCCTAAATTAATTTATGCGGTCATGAAGTCAATGTTCATATTGCCTTCATGGGAACCTGGTTCAGTTGTTAACTTTATTCCGATGGCAGGGCTGATGATTATACTGTCTTTGGGAGTTTCACTTTATTCTGCTGAAAGCATTTCCAATGAAAAGCCATCAGAGTCAATCAGGCCAAAAAAGCCAAAGAGTTCCGCTAATAGTTTCATAGAAAGATTTAAATTTTGGCAAAAATTGCCATTTAATGTACGTTGGAATTATCGTGACGCCAAAAGAAATAAATTCAGGGCATTAATGACAATAATTGGAGTTATTGGATGCACAGTGCTTTTAGTGTCTGCATTTGGAATGTATGATACAATGAATGACATTACTGAATGGGAGTTTAACCGCATTAATCATTCTGATTCAAATTTCATCATAGATGGTGATGCCAGCCAAAGCACAATCGATGAGATTGTAAAGGAGGTTGACGGCGATAAAATTATGGACGGGACTATTGAAATAGAATCCTCATCGGATAAAAAGTCTGGCTTGCTTTTGGTTTTGGATGGGACCGATTTGATAACTCCAACTGATGAAAATTGGAATGAAATTGAAATTAAGGATGATGAGGTTTCCATATCACGAAAAATGGCTGAACTGTTGGATGTTAAGGTTGGCGACACTGTAAAATGGCACATCAGAGGATCAGACAAATGACGAAGAAAAATTAGTTAATGTCGGAATCATAC
>JAUNXD010000206.1:0-568 GCA_030539985.1 Methanobrevibacter sp. | reverse complement strand
ATGGCAGATATGTTAGGTGTCGGTGTTGAAGATACTGTAAAATGGCATATCATGTATTCAAACAAATGGGTTAAAACGAAAATTGATAAGATCCATACCGATCCGAATTCTCAGGGATTGATAATGTCAAAAGAAAAATTAGAGGATTTGGGTTTGAATTTCACTCCAACACAAATTATTACAGACAAGCATATTGATAAGAATTTTTCAGCCGTCAAATCACACAGCACTAAGGAATTCAGAGTTGAAAGTTGGAACGGTATTGCACAGGCTGCATATTTATTAATATACACTTTGATTCTTTTTGCATCTCTTTTGGCAATTGTTGTACTTTATAATTTGGAACTATTATCATTTACAGAAATCAAAAGGGAAATTGTAACCTTGAAGGTTTTAGGTTTCAAGTCACATGATTTGCGAAACTTGCTGTTGATTCAAAACCTATGGTTTACAGCTATAGGATTTATTGTGGGTCTTCCTATAGGGGATTATGTCTTAAAATTAATGTGGGCTGCAACCGGTGATTCATTTGATGTGGTGCCGTCAATATCTGTTTTAAATATTATAT
>JAUNXD010000205.1 GCA_030539985.1 Methanobrevibacter sp. | reverse complement strand
ATAATCATCATAATGATTGATGTTTAACAACTCTTTTTCATTTTTTTCTTTTATTCCGTAAAATATGTAACCGTCATCAAATATTTTCCTAAGAATGGGATTTAAATTATCGTTTTCATTTTCCAGATATTTCATAAGGTTTAATCTTGGAGCTACAAATGGCATACCAAGGCCTTCAGCAGTATCAAGCAGACCAGTTTTTCTTCTGCGCAATATGGATATTGTTTTATAGGGATTGTCGGAATTTTGACTTGTTTCAATCATTTTATTGAATGTTTCAACAGAAACAGTCGGTTGGTCTGCGGTAATGCAGAGTGCAAAATCAGAGCCAATATTTGACAAACCATTGAAAAGTGAAGTTGATAAACCTACATCAACCGGATTGTTTTTAATGAATTTAACTTCATCTTTATAATTATCAAAAATAGCTTCTTTTATTTCACTAGCATAGTGGCCAAGTACCACAATACATTCATCTGCATTTGAAGATAATGCATTGTCAATAGTTGTCTCTATGACGGTTTTATCTTTAAATGGTAAAATCAGTTTGTTTGTTAATTCAATTCCACGGGAAATCTGATCATCCCTCATTCTGGAATTCTTCCCCGCTGCAGTAATTACAGTTGAAATTGACATGAAAAAAAAGAGAATTGAAGATATATTCAGTCATTTGGAATATATCTTGTTACTTTACAGTAAATGCCCATGCCTGTACCTGAACCTTCAGTCCACATTGAGATTTTAACAGGATAATCATGGTTGTTGGTTACTGTAATATCTTGTGCAGGATTGAAACCAAACTGAACGGCATTTTCATCCCAGGTCATACCGACAGGCAAATCAAATCCTTCTGCTGTAACGGCAGCCCTCAATGCTCTGGCAGACGGACATACACCGTGTGCCGCACTTCCACCAGGTGCGGAAGCATCACTGGCAGATTCAAAGTAAACGTAATCCTTACCACTGGAAGTTGAATTTGGCGGTATGATAGTTCCATTCCATGCCTCAACAAACTGTCTTGCATTTACTTCCCTGATTGAATCACCATATTCAGGGTGAGAGCCTAATGAGGTACCATAAGATTCACCTTGCTTTTCAGTGTAATTTCCAGAGTATAATAAAATTGGAGAACCAGTTGGATATTCTGAAGCATAATCTACCACTTCCTGACCGAATATTTTAGGAACATCAGATGAACTGATATTATTCCTTCCATCGGAAAAACCAACCATACCTTTTTCTAAAGTGAATTTTGAGCCTACGACAGCATCATAATTATACCAGCTTGCAATTGTTGAAGCATTATAGTAATCATTATGATATTCTAAACTCCTGATTTCATCAACAGGAACAGATTTGATTTTTTCACCATTTTCATAAACATCAACACCAGATTCAGTTTTTTGCAGCCATTTATACGGTGCACTGTATGCCCATACATAATTATCAGGTTCCTTTACAACGAGCTTATCGCCAGCATAAGTCAAGAACCCCGGTCCGTCAACATCAACAACATTACCATAAGAATCTATACCTTCATCGGCAACAGTTGAAAAGTCAAATGGAACAACACCTGTTGATAACACCACAAGAATGCCTCTTAAATCAAAAGCTTGAACCTCATGCAATATGAATCCCATATTTGTGATAAAAGGAACTTCAACTGGATCAGTTGTACCGGTAATTGATTGATTTTCAAACATGGATTGGCCAATAGGAAGATCATATTCTTTGGCTACAGATTCAGCAGAATAATTATTGGTTTCAGAACCAACCACTGCTAAAAATGCACATAAAAATATTAATACTACCAAAATAGTAATTGAAATTTTTCTCCAGCCTTTACTCATTTAACACACCTAGCAAAATATACAATAAATAAATATATAAAAACTATTATAAAAAGGTATTGAAAAAGTTATAATTTCTCAGAAATTTGTTTAATCCTATCCTGAATGTCTATAATAACATCCTGACCATTACCCCCTATGAAAATAGCTTCTTCATGTGAATACTCAGCAACCAACTCAATAATCTGGTCAAGAGTGTTGACAGTAATGATATTTCCCATATAACCAAGAGAATTAAGCCTATAAATTGCAATATCCAAAGTATCGTCAAGACCAGGGAACAATACAATAACCTCAGGATTATATTTAACTGCAACGTCAAGAATATCCAATCTGTGAGTTTCATTATGTCTTGGAGTTCCTATAAACAATGCATAGAAGTCCTTTTCGGCCAATATGGAAGCAAGCGCATCTGAATTATCGGTTTTTCCAATATATACATCGGCATCATTAATCTTATAAACATCCAATCTTCCCTGAACTGCCTTAAAATTGGACAATGTGAATGATATTACATCTTTCGGCACTTTAAGTTCACGCGCAATGGCAGTTGCAAGACCCGCATTGAGCAAATTGAATTTACCTACCAAATTTAATTCACCCTGATATGAAAAATAAGGAATTGAAACATTAGCAACCTCTTTAAAATCAGCATTGAAATCCTGATTGAATGCCGTGAATATTGTTTTGCCTTCAAAGAATCTTACAAGAGAATTCTTATAATTGGCAATGGTTTTATGCACATCCATATGATCATTGCCGATATTGGTCAAGCCAACCATATCAAAGTCAAAGCAATAGTTTGCAAAGTCAAGTGTCATGTCACACACTTCAACAAGCAAAATGTCATAGTCATCCTCTTCAGCTTCAAGAATCAGGTCATAGTAGCCTGAAAAGCCTCCGCCACCGTTGCCGCCAACCAGCACCTTTTTGCCCGCACTTTCCAAAATGCTTTTAAGCATGTGCACAGTGGTGGTTTTGCCGTTGGTTCCTGTAATTCCAATGGTGAAAATTGATTTGTGTTTTTGTAAAACATCACTCAAAAGCTCTCCATTTTCCAAAAGTTTGTCAGCAAAGGAACCTCCATACATGCTGGGACTGAATGCTATTGCATCACACTCATCAATGGCATATGAATTTGTAAAACCCAAATCGACCACTATATTTTCCCCAACAATGGAAATGGTTTGCTTTTCATCAATCAAATTCATATCCAGCATAGGCAAATTCAAACCATTTAAATCAACATTAATATTCAAATCAGTAGCGTAAACCTCCCAACCATGTTTCAAAAGAGAATTTACCGCTTTTTTTCCTTCTACACCTAATCCGATTACTGCCGCTTTCATAAAAAATAATTCCTTAATAATTC
>JAUNXD010000204.1 GCA_030539985.1 Methanobrevibacter sp. | reverse complement strand
AGCTCCCTTGACATGAACACCTCACCTGTTGATGTTTTTACTGTCAACCCGGCAATTCCGAAGCTTAAAACATAATCAACGGCATTTTTAAAGTTTACGATTACTGCAAACTGGTTTCCCAAATCGTTTGCAGTGGACACAATCAGTTCATTTTTGCCGTATCCGAATGGATTGTCAGCGAATATGTTAAACAGACTAGTGTAATCAAGTTCGGCATCGGAGTCTGTCAGTCCCATAAGATAGAATATGATTGAGTTTCCAATCTCCCTTATGATTTCATCCCAGTCATGAGGGCTTTTTTTAAGCAAATCCTCCAAAAGGCCATTGTCATAACTGTTGAATATCTCTGTGAGCTCCTCGGGCGAATAGATGTCCATGGCGAAAAACTCCCAAACACGGTTTAGAAGTTCGCCTTCAAGAATGAATGCATCACCCTCCATGTCAAATATTATGCCATCACAGGCCTTAAGCTCATCGCAGGATACCATGTTCTCCCCTTCCATATAAAAGTAGACGGGACTGTTCAGAATTTTCAAATACCAGTCAAATGACATGTGGGAATGAGCCCAGTCAGGGAAATGCCTTTGAAACTCATCAAAGCTTGTGTACAATATGAGATACATTTTCCCATCCCTTTCAAGATAAACCGGAGCTCCCCTGTAGTCGATATTGTTCATATGGGCAAACTTAAGCTCAATGCAGAGAGAATGGATTAAATCCTCATTCAATCCTTCCTCCCTTATCTGGGAAAAGATTCCCTTAATGAACCGGTTATGGTCATCTACATACATTTACTCACCTCTCACGTTAACTGCCTTCAGAGATTTCCTGTTTTTGGATTTGTCGAAACTCTCTTCAACAAAAAATGATACCATTTGACCGACAAAGATGGCATCGCCATTAAATTCGGATTTGTGGAAGAATATTTCACTGTCATCCTCTCTTTTGATAAATCCGAAATTTTTATCCTCAATGAACTTTATCACTGTTCCGTGATGGAGTTTCTCATCCTTGTATCTGTACTGGGTCCAAAGGTCTCTTATTTCCCTTTCAAGGTCTTTTCTGTTAAGTGCGGTTTCATCAATGTCAAGCTTTTCAATCTCATAGGGTATTGAATATCCGTTCTGCCTTTTAATCAGGTAACATAACTGAGCATGCTTAAGGGCCATTTCAGGGTTGAATGATTTCA
Source organism: Methanobrevibacter sp. (assembly GCA_030539985.1). GTDB lineage: Archaea > Methanobacteriota > Methanobacteria > Methanobacteriales > Methanobacteriaceae > Methanocatella. The sequence continues at coordinate 2,048 of JAUNXD010000204.1, read as the reverse complement.
AAACGTCATAGCATAACTTATAGAGGTTTACCTTGGTTTTTGAGGATACATGTGAAAGCACTGCTGGGCAGAGCCAGTCAAGGGCATCGTATTTCTTTCCAAATGTATAGTATATTTCGGCAATGTCCCTGTACATGTACCATTCATGCTTGACCTTAATCACTTCCTTCATGTAAGTGAGGGCTTCCCTTAAGCGGTTCAGCTGCTTTAGGGATTTTCCAATTCTCCAGCGATGCCAGGTATTTCCATCGTCACGGAACTTGTCGAAGGTTTCAAGGGCGGTTTTTGACACTTCAATGCACTTTTCATAATCGAGATTTTCAAGATATGCCTTGCTTGCCCAGTCATAGTACTTTTCTCTTCTCGGCTTCTGGATTCTTCCATGGGACCTGTAGGGCTTTTCATCAAGAAGATCCGGATTCAACATTTCAAGCCAGGAAATCATTGATATGAAATCCCCATCATTTTTAAATTTGATTAAAACCTTGAACACCGCTGTAGTGTAGGGACATGACTTTACCTTATTTAAATTGTCCTGCTCAAGCATTCCGGTGATGAACTCTGCGGCTTTGAAAAATTCTTCTTCGTCATTTGAATTCAGCATCTTAACGTTTATGATTGTCCAGGCATAATTTACCTTTTGGATATGTGTGAATTTATCCGGATGTAAATCATACTGTTTTTCATAGATTTCTAAAGCTTCACTGAATTTTTTTGATTGTTTAAGTTGACTGGCATTATCTAAATATCTATTAAACTCTTTATTCATAATGATGACTCTTTTTTAATGTGGCGTTTGTATAAAGGCGGATGATTTTTTTAACGGTAAAGTATAATTAGCTCTAATAATATAAAAAGTTTTGGTTTTGAAATGTGTTGGTGAAAAAATGAAAAAAATCAAGTAACAGGTGAAGCTACTTGACGGTGATTTTGACTTTTCGAGTTACCTTATTATAATGGACATTTCCTTTAAAGGTAACGACAGCCTTGTATTTTCCTTTTTTGGTCAGTTTTGTGATTTTGAATGTTGCCTTTCCCCTGGAGTTTGTCTTTGCGGTGTAGCTTTTACCATTGACTTTAAGATAAAGCTTGACATTCTTCATGGCCTTGCCTTTGTCTGTCTTTAGAACAACACTGTACTTTTTAGTTTTGGTTTTCACCTTGAACGTTGCCTTTTTGGCAGTCAGCTTCGCAGTTGCCTTTGCATGAGAACCTCCAGATGAAGATTTCGAACTGGCTGATGCATCATCAAATACACAGTTAATGACAGCGGCTCCAATAACATCATCAGAACTTATCACTGCAACATTTTGCTTAAAAGTGGACTTTTCTACAAACAATCCATATTTTATCCCATCAATTATTCCAGTATTGGCATATATTGCACTGCCGAGATATGCATGATTGCCAATGAAATTTGAATTCAGAACAGTACATTTATGAAGTTTGACGCGTGTTGATCCAAGCTCATAATATGGATAATAGCCGTCATAATAGATTGCTCCGGCATAATCATATGCTACATTGGAGATGAAATTAGTGTTTTCAATGCGCTGATTGCCCCCATAGGAATAAATGGCACCTCCTCTCCATGAAGCTTCGTTACCTGTAAAGCGACAGTTATTCATTGTCATTGCGGTTGCGCTTGCGTAAAGCGCAGCTCCATTTTTAGCTTTATTTGATGTGAAATTGCAGCCATTGACTATCAGATTCCCGTCATCGGCACATATTGCTCCTCCATTCTCTTGGGAATATGCATTTGTAAACCTAATATCATTCAATGTAACTGTGATATCCTGTGAAGAGTATATATTAAATATTCGGGATTTGCCGCAGCCATCTATGCAATATCCGTTGCCGTCGATGGTTATGGTTTTGGAAATGTGAATTCCATCGTTATCGAATCCCTCATTATACATATAATTGTTTTCCAAATAGATGATTGAACCTTCACTGGCATCATCAATCCTATTTTGCAGTGCGGTGAATGTTCCATCGTCGGTTTCAAGCACATCTTCATCACTTACACTCATCTTTTCTTCTGTTAT
>JAUNXD010000029.1 GCA_030539985.1 Methanobrevibacter sp. | reverse complement strand
AAGTAGTTGAAGAGCCTGTTGTTGAAAATAAAGTTTCTGAACCTGTAGTTGAAGAAACCGTTCAGGAAGAACCTGTCGTTGAGGAAGTTCCTGAAGTGGTTGAAGAGGAGCCTGCAGCTGAAGAAACCGTTGAGGAAATTCCTGAAGAGGTTGAAGAACCTGTTCACAATGAACCTGTTGTTGAAGAAGTTGGAGAACCTGTTAAGGAAAAACCTGCAAAAAAACAACCGAAACAAGCTTCTAAAGATGATAATTTGAAAGAAAAGCTTGCTCAAAAAGATAAAAAATTATCAAATCAATCTAACGAACTTAACTACTTAACCAATAAAGTAATTCCTAAACTCAAAAAGGAAAATGCTGAGTTGAAGGAAGTCAAAAACGAATTAACCCAGGCACTTGAAAAAACCACAAGAAAATACTTCGATCAGCTGGACATCAACGCTGATTTAAGTAACAATATCGGTAAATTAGGTGCTGAAGGTGCAGTTAACAAAGTAAGGGCTGATAAATTAGAATCCGAAATGGACTCCGTTAAGGAAGAATTGGAAGCTAAAATCGCAGACCTTAAAACAAAACTTGACAATACTGATGTTGACTCAATTACCAAAGAAAACAATAGGTTAACAAAAGAAGTCAATGATTTAAAAGAAAAATTGTCCGATGCAAGGAAAGAAAACATTTCCCTTTCCGATGAAGTCGACAAGTTAAGAGCAGAAATAATTGATTTCGGCAATTATAAAGAAGAAGTTGATGCTCAAAGCAAAAAAGAAATCAACGGATATAAAGAAGAAATTTCTGATCTTAAAACCAAACTTAAAGTTAAAGAAAGTAGTTATGACAAACTTTCAAATGAAACTGGTAAAACCATTTCAGATTTAAGAAAACAAGTATCCAAACTTGAAGAAAAATTAAACAAGGAATCCAACAAAGGATTATTTACCAGATTCAAATAGATGATTAAATTCATCTATTACCTTATTTTTTTTTATGAAAACTGATGATTATTTCATGGCTGAAGCGATTAAGGAAGCCGAAAAATCTTTAGCCGAAGATGGAATTCCCATAGGTGCAGTGCTGGTTAAGGATGGCGAAATCATATCCAGAGGCCACAATAAATTAATTCAAAACGATTCTGTAGTCTTGCATGCTGAAATGGATGCAATTGAAAATGCAGGACGCTTAAATTATGAGGATTATCGAAAATCCACTTTATACACGACATTGTCTCCCTGTCCGATGTGTTCGGGAGCTGTGATATTGTATAACATTCCCCGTGTAGTCATTGGGGAAAACACAACCCTGATGGGTGCTGAAGAGTTGCTTAAATGTAATGATGTTGAAGTTGTCGTTTTAAATGACATCAAATGCCGTGATTTGTTTTTGAAATTCACATGCAACAATTCAGAGATTTGGGATGCGGAACTTGCAAAGGTCGGGAATACTACAGAGGTGAAATGAATGGAGATTATCGTTACCGATGAGAGAGATGAAAGGTTTATTGAAATGTGCGCTTCATTCGGATGTGAAGTAACAGACCCTCAGGTAGTTCTGCTTTTAAACAATTTTTCAAAAACTGTCGGCTGCGCCAGCTTTAAGGTGTATGACAGCGAATCAGCGGAGATAACGACACTGTTTTTAAACTCTTATGATAACCGTGAAAGAATATCCTATAAACTCATCAGGCAGCTTGAAAAAATAGCCATCGACTACGAATTCAAAAGCATTGTAGTCAGTTTCGATTCAAAAGAGGATATTCTAATCGATATTTTTGAAAAATTAGATTATAAGTTTGTGGATGACCTTTTAATGAAAAAGGAATTCAAAACTTTGATTTAAAAAAAGAAAAATTTAAAAGATTAAGCTTCTTTTCTTAATCTTTTTACAACAAAATCATTGTCCAAACTTAACAGGAATGATGCTGCTCTTGGACCTTGCTTTTGACCGAGAATCATTTTATAGATAGCCTGGAATCCTTTTTGAGGTTTCAATCCTTGACCTTCAAGAATTTCATACATTGCATCGTGCAATGCGGCTGCATCATCAAATTCTGTGGTTTCCATCAAATCAGCAAGATTGGCCAGGAACTGGTCCTGTTCTGGAGTCAACGGTAAGTTTGGCACGCTTTTTTCCTGCACTTTGAATTTGACAAAGTTAGGAGCATAGGTATCAAGCCAGTAAATTACGTTGTCAAGCCTTTCACGGTATTGTGCCAATTCGGTTTCTGTCAGGTCACCAAATTCCTTATCCTTAAAGCTTTTGGTCAGTTGGGAATTCCTTTTAAGGATATCGAATATTTTCTCAAGGTCGTCTCCTGCAATCTGGTAGGCGTTAACCAAGAAACGGAAAGGAGGTCTGAAAGGCAGTGGACTTCCTTCGTTGATTTGCACGATTTCATAGATTTCCTTGAATTTTCTACCTTCTTTTTCAGATGGAGCTTCCACTTCATCATAGAATACCTTTTCCACTGTATCGAACTGGTCAATGAAGTCCAGGTAAGGCATTTTTGGTGAGAAATCTTTTGCTTTCATAGGTTTTGATCTGAATAAGTAGTAATGGAGACTTTCTGCAGGTCCGATTTTCAGCCATTCGTCAGGTGCGAAAAATACTCCGTGGGATTTACTCATGGCTTCACCGTCAAGGGTAATCCATTCATATGGCACTGGATAAGGTGCAGGGTAGTCAAATATTTCTTCAGAAATCACGCTACTCACGTCGTAGGATCCTCCACTTGCAGCGTGGTCTTTTCCGAACGGTTCGCATGTGGTTCCGAATATTTTCCATCTTGCGGCCCATTCAACTCTCCATGTGAGCTTACCGTTACCGCTTTTAATGTCGGTTTCACCTTCGTGGCCACATTCACATCTGTATTTGATGATGTCTCCGTCATAATCGTAAGCCTGTGTGGTGTTCACTCTGCCACATTCTTCACAAATCGGGTTGTAAGGCAACCAGTCATCAGCCAGAGGCTCCCTTCTGTATTGATTGAAGATTTCTTTGATTTCCTCAACCTTTTCAAGGGAGGTTCTGATGTAATCGTTATAGTCGCCATTTTTATACATTTCGAAACCTGATTTTGCTTCCATTTCGATTCCATAATCGTCCATTACTGAAAGTAAAGGTTTTTCAAAGTGTTCTACAAAGTTTGCACAGCATCCGTCAGGACATGGGATCATTGAGTATGGCATACCTAAGTATTTGTCGTAATCTTCAGGTAAAGGATATGGGACTTTTCTTAATGGGTCGTGGTCATCAGCAATCCAAATGGTTTTTGCCTGTTTTCCCATTTCTCTTAATTTTTTTCCGATACCGTTAGCTACAAATATATCGCATGAGTTTCCAATGTGTATGGAACCGGATATGGAGGTTCCGCTTGCAATAACATGTTCGTCTGTGTCTCTTTTAGCTAGCTCTCTAGCTACATTTTCAATCCAGTGTGTCATTTATATTCACCATTATAATAATAAAAATAAGTTTTATACTAAACTAACTTTTGTAGTTATTAATATAAAAAGTATTAGTTTACCTGAGTGAATTTTAAAAAATTATAATTGTTCATTATAATTGGTTATAACCTTAATTGCTCCATAAGCTTATCGATTGCATCCATGAAGTCTTTTGCAATGACTTTCTTGCGTTCTGACCTGATTGCAAACATTCCTGCTTCTGTACACACTGCCTTTAAGTCTGCACCGGACAGGCCTTCAGTTATTTCGCTGATTTTTTCAAAATCAATGTTTTCATCAATTTTCATTCTGTCTGTATGGATTTCAAGGATTCTTTTTCTGCTTTCGCAGTTCGGATTTGGAACATCGATTGTCCTATCAAATCTGCCCGGCCGCAGAAGTGCCTCATCCAAAATGTCCGGTCTGTTGGTTGCACCAATAATTCCAACATCTCCTCTTGATTCAAATCCGTCAAGTTCTGCTAAAAGTTGCATAAGTGTACGTTGCACTTCCCTGTCTGCACCTTCACTGCTGCTGACTCTTTTGGTTCCTATTGCGTCAATCTCATCGATGAAAATTATTGCAGGTGATTTTTCCTTTGCAAGGCTGAACACGTCACGCACAATCCTTGAGCCTTCTCCAAGGTATTTGTTCACGAATTCTGAAGCCACGATTTTGATGAATGTCGCATTGGTTTCATGGGCCACGGCTTTTGCAAGCAGTGTCTTACCTGTTCCAGGAGGACCATAGAGCAGTATTCCTTTAGGCGGATCAATTCCGATTTCCTCAAATAGTTCAGGGTTTTTGATAGGCAGTTCAACGGTTTCCTTTACCTCTATGATCTGTTTGTCAAGCCCTCCGATGTCAGCATATGTGACATCAGGCTTTTCATCGATTTCCATTGCGGATATATCCTTGTCCTTTTTGGCCGGAAATACATTGACGACTGTCAGGTGGTTCTGGTTGAGGGCCACTCTTGCACCGGGTTCAAGCAAATCCCTGTTTATTGATCCCGGACAGGTCACCAAAAACTCATGGCCCACTGCTCCCTGAATTCCGATTTTGGTTTCGTCAAACACTTCGGTGACTGTTGCAAGGACGAGGGGAGTTTTTTTAAAGGAGTTGATTTCTCCCTTAAGTTCCTTGATTTTGCCTTCAAGCTGGCGATTGCTGACATTGCTTTTAAGCTGTTCTCCTTCAAGGCTTCTTACCTTTTCGTTCAGTTCATCAATTTTTGAATTTTCCTCTTTCAGCGATTCAATTTCCTTGATCAATTCCTCTCTTGAGGCGTCTTTGATGGATTCCATTATATCTCCTCGTATTAACAATGTTAATTGATATGTATCTGAAATATATGCTATTTTTTCATTTGATGATGGTGGCGAATAAAAAAAATAAAAAAAGAGTTTAAATAGAGGTTGATATCTATTTAATTAACTCGGAATCGGACTGGTCTAGCCATTCGTTAACGATTTTCACTGCGCAGTAGTTACCGCACATGGTACATGTGTCTTCTTCTTCAGGAGGTCTTTGGTCTCTTTTTGCACGTGCAGCTTCCGGAAACATTGCGCAAGCATACTGTGCTTCCCAATCAAGGTTTTTACGAGCTTCAGCCATTGCTAAATCTTGTGAACCGTCGATTTGTCCGGTTGCCAGGTCTCCTGCATATGCTCCGATTTTGGTTGCTATTACTCCTTCCCTTACATCATCAGGGTTTGGAAGTGCAAGGTGTTCTGCAGGTGTTACGTAACAGATGAAGTCAGCTCCAGCTTTTGCAGATGATGCTGCTCCTATTGCGGACACGATATGGTCGTAACCAGGCGCCACATCACATACAATAGGTCCGAGCATGTAGAATGGTGCGTTTGAACACATTTTCTTTTGAATCATTACGTTTGTCGGAATTTCATTGATTGGAATGTGTCCTGGTCCTTCAATCATACATTGGACTCCTGCTTCACGGGATCTGTCAATCAGTTCCCCTAAAATGATCAATTCTTGTATTTGTGCCCTGTCGGTTGAATCGGCAATTGACCCTGCTCTCATACCGTTTGCAAGTGAAAGCACAACGTCATGTTCCTTGGCAATTTCCAATACATAATCGAAGTTTTCGTATAATGGATTTTCCTTTTCGTTTTCAACAATCCATCCGGACATGAATGAACCCCCTCTGGAGACCAAACCGGTTACACGGCCCTGTCTTTTGAGTCTGGTTAATGTTTCAATGTTGATACTGCTGTGAATTGCCATAAAGTCAATACCGTCTTTAGCCTGTTTTTCAATGGTATTGAACAGGTCGTCTTCGGTCATGTAGACCACTGAACCGTCCCTTCTTATGCTTTCGATTGCAGCCTGATAAACAGGTACTGAACCTACAGGTAAAGGGGACATGTCAAGAACCCTTTTTCTGATAACATCAAGGTCTCCTCCGATACTGAGTTCCATCAAACAGTCTGCACCATTATCGATTGCAATCTGTGCCTTTAAAACTTCCTCATCAAAGTTGACAATATCAGTGGAGGTTCCAACGGTTGCGTTTACTTTTGTTCTGAGTCCTGCTCCAATACCTGCAGCTTCAATATCTCTGTGAACGTTACCTGGTATTACAATTGTACCTTCCGCTACTGATTTTAGTATAAATTCCTCTGAAACACCTTCTACTTTTGCGACATGTTTCATTTCATCGGTTAAAATTCCCTTTTTTGCATCACTAATCTGTGTCATAATATCTCTCCAATAAAATTTAAAATAGTAAAATTTATTTTATAAATTTTTCATTCTAATTTGATAATTTCTTATTTTAATTTAATAGTATTTAAATTAGTAGGATAAATTCTAATTCCAATTTTATTGATATAATTCAACTTTTTTTTAAAAAATAGTAAATATTAATAATTTATATCGAAAAATAAGGCAGTATTGAGAAAAATAAAGTAAAATTGAAAAAATGATGAAAATTAATAAAATTCACTCATTCTTTCAAAAGCTTCATCAAAGGTAGGCATATTGGTTTGACAACCTTGATGTTGAATAATAAATGATGAAACAGATGATGCAAACTTTGCGGATTCGTCAAGTGATTCTCCATTTAGGAATCTTGATAAAAATCCTGCCCTGTATGAATCTCCGGCACCAGTAGGGTCAACGGCTTCGGTAGGGATTGCATCAATTTTAATTTTGTCTTCACTGGAATATATTTCACATCCGTTTGCTCCACAGGTCTTGACGATGATTTTAGGACCCATATTCCTTAAGGCGGTCAAATCAACTTCAAGGGCATCCAGAATTCTTTCGATTTCGTGATGATTACCGAAGAGAATGGTTGTGTTTTCAATCACGTCAGCCAGTTTTTTAGTGTCATACATTCCAAGATCCTGTCCCGGATCAAATGAAACAAGCAAATCCTGATTTTTTGCTTCCTGTGAACATTTCCAATTAAATTCAGGATCACCGGTTGCAAGGTGAACAGCTTCAGCATCTTTAATGGCTTTTACGGGAACTTTGCTGTTTGAAAATTCCTTTGCAGCACCCCAGTAGAAGTAACTGATCTGGTCGTCATTGTCATCAGTCAAAACAAATGCTGTAGGGGTTGCCTCTCCCGGAACTATAATCAGTGAATCGGTGTCGATATCCAAGTTCTGCATATTTTCATAGTATTCAGTCTTTTTGAAATCTCCGCCAACAGCTGAAACGAGGGAGGTTTTCAATCCTAATTTCGCTCCAACACAGGCTACATTGGCTGCCGCACCGCCATTAAAAGTTTTCATATTTGTTATTGGTGCAGAAAAATTTGCTTTTGGAAATTCCGGCACTCTAATAATGTAATCATGAGCTGAGTGGCCAATTGCTAGTAAATCTCTGTTTTTTGCCATAATATCGCCTTTTTATTTATCAATTTAATATTGTGTTTCATCATTATTTAATGTTTTGAAAGTGCACATTTTCACAAATGTGACTGTCAAAAAAACATGGTGTAATATGAGTGTAGTCATACATTATCTAATTATATATAATTACATTTTTGCCGAGAGCATTTGAAAACTATTTCATCCCATCGGTGAGAAACCTTGGTTTTCGATTTCCTTTTGCCCGTCATTCAGCAGATACCTGATGAACTCGTCAACTTCTGGCTTGTCTTCGTTGACTTTGATGACGCTGATTACATGCTGGGTATCATACTTCAGAAGTTCATTTCCCTTGAAATAACTGGCATTTAAAAATGTATATAAATTTTTTGAGTTTCTCACAAGTTTAAATGCATCGAACTGTGAATTGACGCTCTCCTTTATATTGTATTCAATGTCATAATGCTTTAAACTGTTCCATGCAAGCCTTTGGGCTGAACCGTTAACGTTTACAAAGTCAAGCCCTTCCAGGTCTGATATGCTTTCAATGTTTTTTGATTCGGGACTGGATACGAGAACAAGATAATCATAGGCTATCGGCATGAAGTTGATGTCCCTTTCATATGCAATTAAAGGGTCGTCCAATGTAAGTATGTCAACGGCTCCTCTTTTTGCAAGTTCAAATGCATCATCGTCGCTGCTGCTGTAGACATTAATGTTGAATGGCGTATCAATACTTTCTAGAAGTCCGGTACTGATATGCCCTCCTGCAATGTTGATGCTTTTTGTCTTTTCAATTAGAATGAGATATTTCCTGAACTCTTCAAGCAGGCTCAAACCTTCGGATGTAAGGACAGTACCGTTTCCGACTTTTTCGGTAATTTTAACGCCCAATTTATCTTCAGCCTTGAGCAACCTCCTGTTGAAAACAGTATGGGAAATATTTAACTCTTTTGCAGATTTTCTCTGGGACCCGGTACGGTTCAGGGAATCCAGACTTTGGTACAATTTATAGTCATAAATGTCACCACCAATTCTTAAACTTATCAGTCCCTCGCTGTCAAATTTCATTAATTATATATAAAATTGTAATCATAATTAATAATATTGATTTATGGGTTAGATAAAAATGGAAATAATGAAAACTTCTATTCAAGCTATATTGGAGAATATTGAAAATGCACAGGAATTTTTAGATGAAAAAGCTATTGATGAGTTTGAAGACATTATCATCAACGCTAATAATGTATTTGTTACAGGTGCCGGCAGATCCGGACTTGCCGCCAAGGCATTTGCAATGAGATTGATGCATTTGGGTTTGAGAGCTTATGTTGTAGGTGAAACTATATCTCCCGCCATAAATGCCGACGATTGTATTGTGGCTATTTCCGGTTCTGGTGAAACAAACACCATTGTATCAGCCGCTAAAATTTCAAAAACAAGAGGTGCAAAAGTTTTAGCCCTAACATCTTATCCTGAATCAACTTTAGGTCAGCTTTGTGACAGTTTCATCCTTGTTAAGGGAAGAACTAAAAAAGAAGTTGATGATGAAAATTATATGAAACGTCAAATTCACGGAAACTACACTTCCCTGACTCCTTTGGGAACCGCTTTTGAATTGACAACTTTAGTTTTTCTTGATGCAATCGTTTCTGAACTGATGGAGAAAATGCATCAGACAGAAAGTGATTTGAAAGCAAGACACACTGTTTTAGAATAGGATTCTATTCTGATTGTTATATATATTACAGCGTTTGCCCCTCAAAAAGCCGACCAATGTAATATTTCCTTTTTTTGCAATATTGTATCCTGAATTTGCCGGGGCTGCGTTTGATGCCAAAATTGGAACTCCTGCCCTTGTCATTTTAATAACCATGTCCGCAGGCATTCTTCCGCTGTAGATTACATATGAGTTTTTCAAATCAAAATCATGTAAGATACCATATCCGATCACTTTATCCACTGCAACGTGGCGGCTGACGTCTTCCTTAACGATAAACTGATCATTATATACAATTCCAGCGACATGTGTTCCTCCTGTTGCCTGCCAGATTTCCGCATTGTTTTTCAGCTCCTCAATTCTGTCAATCAGTTCATGGACATCTACCTGAAAGTCGGATTCAACAGGATTCACTTCCTTTATTTTGCTTCTCCATCCTCCAGCCGAATCGGAGCATAATACAGTTTCGTTTGATTTCAAAAGGGAATCATCAATTTCCACATTTATTTTAGGTCCGTCAATTTCTATTTTTTTAATGTCATCTTTGGATTTGACCATGTTTTCATTGACCAGGTACCCTACTGCAAATTCTTTTAGGGAGTCCTCTATTGCAGATAGGCTACGGGAAATATCTCCGTTGATTATCAGGGTTATTGTTTCGTCCTTTACAACTTTTTCTTTTGTGGAAATGGCATTATCATTTTTAAAGTTTATTGCATCAATTTCTTCAATCTTCATCATTTCACCTAATTCATATTATACTATATTATATTAATAAGTTTGTTTGTTTTTGATGTGACCGAATATTTAAATTGGACATATCCATGATTTTGAAAATTCTTTTTTCGACATTTAATAAATTTTCTGAGAAAAAATTTTTTGTAAAATGCATTTTTATTCATTTTATCAAATCATTTTTTTAAAATATCATCGATTATCCAATGTTTTTGTCTGAAATGTTTTTTTTAATGATGTGCATTTTTGATTATTTGCCCAAAAATCATCGATTGGAAATAATTTTCATAATGATATTTTTTCATGGTATATAGAAATAATAAATTTTAAAACAGTTTATCTTAAAACTAACGATTTAAATTTCTAATTGACTATTTTGTCATGGCATATTATTTTAATTATTAAAAAAATAGAATTTTCACGATGTGTAGGTAATCCATCATGATTTATCATTACATTAAATATAACTCCTTTGTAGTATTTAAATATTTCTTCTTAATTCTCATAACAAATCCTTTTTATATATTAACTACTAATATAGTATCATAATACTCTTTGAACTACTTTGGGATTCATTCAGTATTATAAAAAAATTAATAAAAAGGGAATAAAAGAGGTTGATAAAATGAGTTCATCTTTTAAAAGTCCAGTAGACACTGCGAAAGCAATTTCCGCAACTGCTGGAGCAAAAGACTCAGCAAAAATCAGCAATGTAGTATTACTCTCCTTCTTAGCAGGAGCATACATTGCATTTGGTGGTTTATTAGCTGTAGTAGCAAGCGCAGGTATGTTAAAAGCAGGCGCTCCAATTGGTTTAGAAAAATTCGTATTCGGTGCAGTGTTCCCTGTCGGTTTGATCATTGTAGTTCTCGCAGGATCTGAACTTTTCACTGGAAACGTAATGTTTATGACTCTCGGTGTTTTAGACGGTTCCGCATCTGTTGGCGGTCTTGCTAAAAACTGGGTATTAAGTTGGATTTTCAACTTTGTAGGTGCTTTATTCGTAGCATATGTTTTAGCTTTCATGGGAGGAATTACTCCTACCGATGCAACCGCACCAGCTTATGCAATTTCAGCAAAAGCTATCGCAGTAGCAGAAGCTAAAGTAACTATGCCATTCGAAGTTGCAATGATTAAAGGTATTGGTTGTAACTGGCTTGTATGTTTAGCTGTATGGTTAGCTAACGCATCAGATGATATCATCGGTAAAATCGTTGGTATTTGGTTCCCAATCATGGCATTTGTATGTATCGGATTTGAGCACAGTGTTGCAAACATGTTCTTCATACCATTAGGTATGTTCTTAGGTGCTGAAGGTGTAAACTGGGGAAGTATCATTATTTCCAACTTAGTTCCTGTAACTATCGGTAACATCATCGGTGGAGCAATCTTTGTTGCATGTATCTACTGGTACACCTACTTAAAAGGATAAGCTAGTAAACTTAAACTGAAGAAGCTTTTTTTAAAAAGCTTCTTTCTAAATATTTTTTATAAAAATATATATTTTGGAGATTATAAAATGGTTGAGATTAAATACGTACCAACAATTTGTCCATACTGTGGTACAGGATGTGGACTTAACTTCGTCGTAAAAGACGGTAAAATTGTTGGTGTAGAACCTTTAAAAAGACACCCTGTAAACGAGGGTAAAGTATGTCCAAAAGGTAACTTTGGATATCAGTTTATTAATAGGGAAGACAGATTAACTACTCCTTTAATAAAAGAAAACGGTGAATTCAGAGAAGCTTCTTGGGATGAAGCATTAGACCTTGTTGCTAACAAACTCAAAGAAGTATCTGACGAAGATCCAAACAAAGTTGGATTCTACGCATGTGCTCGTTCACCAAACGAAAACATTTACATTACTCAGAAATTAGCAAGAGTAGCTTGTGGTACCCAAAACGTAGACCACTGTGCACGTATCTGTCACGGTCCTACTGTAGCAGGTTTAGCTAACACTTTCGGATCAGGTGCTATGACCAACGGATTCGACAGTATTAAAGAAGCTGACTACATCTTCTGTATTGGATCAAACAACATGGAAGCACACCCATTGTTTGGACGTAAAATGATCCAAGCAAAACAAAACGGTGCTAAATTAGTTGTATTAGACCCAAGATTCACTCCTACTGCTAAAATCGCAGATGAATATGTTCAATTTGAAACTGGTACTGACGTAGCTTTAATGAACGCTATGATTAAAGTAATCATCGACAGAGGATTACAAGACGAAGAGTTCATCCACTACAGAACCAAAGGTTTCGAAGAAATGAAAGAAACAGTTCAAAAATACACTTTAGACATGGCTTCCGAAATCACCGGAATCAAACCTGAAATAATTGAACACTTAGCTATTGATTACGCATCTGCTGACAAAGCAGCTATCGTATACTCATTAGGTATTACAGAACACTCCCACGGTGCTGACAACGTTATGTCCACTGCAAACCTTGCAATGTTAACTGGTAACATCGGAAGACAAGGTACTGGTGTAAACCCATTAAGAGGACAGAACAACGTACAAGGTGCTTGTGATATGGGTGCATTACCTTCCGATTACGTAGGAT
>JAUNXD010000028.1 GCA_030539985.1 Methanobrevibacter sp. | reverse complement strand
GAGCAAGTTGGAAGATTATCTGATGAATTTAAAAATCAACATTCTGATATTGATTGGATTGGAATTAAGGGCATGAGAAACGTTCATGCTCATGATTATGATAATGTAATGTTTGATGTAGCATGGGAATCAATAATATATGATGTCCCTGAACTCAAAGAATATCTTGAAAAGTTAATTTAATTTTTAATTTTTTATCATTTTCAAAAATTATTAATAAATAATTGATAAAGTACTAATGAAAAACTTGGAGGATGTTAATATGCCATCAACTAAAGACTACTTAGAATATATTTTGGGACAGTTATCAGATTTGGATGATATTTCGTACAAGGCGATGATGGGAGAATACATAATATACTATCGTGGCAAAATCATTGGTGGCATTTATGATAATCGTTTTCTCGTCAAACCTGTGAAAATAGCCATTTCAATGATGCCTAATGCAAATATGGAACTCCCATATGATGGTGCAAAGGAAATGATACTTGTTGATGATGTGGAAAATAGTTCATTTCTAAGAGAACTGGTGGAAGCAATGTATGATGAACTTCCAGCTCCAAGGAAAAAACGTAAATAATTTCGTTTTTTTTTTAAATGAGTCTTCACTATGATGGTTTTAAATCTTGTTTTTAATTTTATTTAATTATTGATGTTGAAAAATAGGGATAAAGCATTAAATGATTAATGCTTTATAATTAAACTTATTTAATAACTTCTTTTAGGATATCTTCATTCATGGCTTGTATAAGGACGTATTTGTCTCTTTCGTTATACATGAAGACGATATTGATCCTACTTGAGGCACTGCCTAAGGTGCCGGTTTTATTGTTTATTGTTTTGTTTTTGAATTTATAATCATCAGGATAATCTTGCTCCTGTGGAGTTTCATTATAAACCATTATCGCCAATATCTCATCATCATTATTTTTAAATACTCCCACATCACCTAAAGGTTCATCCTCAAATGCCTGCAGGAACACGTTCACTGAATCAGCATCATATGTGTATCCTTCAGGGACATTAAATTCCACATCACCAATTTTTGGGTGTCTGCTGCACTAACGATTGCAATAGTGCTTAGCGCTATTAATAATAGAAATAGTGTTAAGATTTTTCTGTTCATGGAATTCCTCCTTGTAATTGATATATTTGGTTCAATCAAATTTAAATTTTGAATTTTTTTGAAACATTTTCATTTCATTTAATGTGGCTCTGTCGAATTTTTTTTGTCCAATCTAAATATGAATTTTTATATACTTCTCTATTCTAATAATTTAAATGATGAGATATGTAACCAAATCAGATTTGAAAATTGTTGCAAGAAACTCAGGCATCCTAATGATTGGGATTGGGATAATGTGTTTGGTTCCGCTGATCATGGATATAATCTATTTAGAATTTGATTTAGTTAGTTATATTCTTCCTGCACTGATTTCCATAGGTTTGGGTTATATTTTCATGAATATTTATGATAATCCTAATAAGAAGATAAGGCTAAAACATGGGATGATGATTTCATCATTTGCATGGTTTTGGGCAGGAATCATCGGAGGACTTGTTTTTACCCTTGCAACAAACATTCCCCTTATTGACGGCATTTTTGAAAGTGTTTCCGCATTGACTGGAACAGGAATAACAATATTTGTCAATGTGGAAATATTGCCTCATGGCATACTGTTTTTTAGAGCCCTGGAACAGTGGATTGGAGGACTAGGGGTAATTGTCATAGTGTTGAGGTTTGTAACCAGTTCCGGATCACTGTCCTCAAAGCTATATCAATCTGAAGCTCGTGATGAAAGGTTAAAACCAAGTATTAAAAACACGATTAATGCAACATTGAAAATTTATCTAATTTACACCGCTTTTGGGATAATCATGTATGTATTGGCTGGAATGCCTCTTTTTGATGCAATCTGCAATACTTTCTGCATTATTTCAACTGGAGGTATGGCGGTTAAAAATGCAAATATAGGATATTACCAAAATGATTTGATATATCTGATTTCCATAATTATAATGATTCTTGGCGCTACAAGCTTTCTGGTGCATTATAAAATAATAAAAACGAAAGGAAAATCTCTGATTGAGGATTTGCAATTCCAAATAATCATATGTGTTATAGCGGTTGTTAGTTTGATGCTTTATTTCTTATCAGACATTGTTCCGATGGAGCTTTTGTTCACTGTAACTTCTGTCATGACAACAACCGGAGCCAGTGTGGCTTCAGTAGATGCAATGGCAGGATGGCCGTCATTTGTAATAATATGCTTGATGGGTTTAATGTTGGTTGGAGGTTCAAACGGTTCCACAGTAGGAGCTATAAAGCTTCTTCGTACGATAACATTTTTCAAAGGAGTGTATCGTAATGTCATGGAAATAATGTCTCCGACAAACAGGATAGTTCCGGTAAAGCTGAAAGGAAGTAAAATACCAGAGGCAGAAATTGCACAGGCTGGAAATTTCATTGCGTTATATCTCATGTTCATACTGTTTACCTGGGCATTATTCTGTTTATTTGGATATGATCCATTTAAAAGTCTATTTGCAGCCATGTCCCTTCAGGGAAACAACGGTCTGGAATTGGGAATAATAAGCCACACATTAAATCCTGTCCTGAAAATAGTCAGTATGATTGACATGTGGACAGGAAGACTGGAAATTTATCCAATATTGATACTTTTAAGAGCAGGATTTGAAATCTTTAAAAAATAAACATTGCCAATTATTTTTTCATATAATCGTTGTCGTTGGCTATTGAAAATAGATGAACTAAATGTAGACATTGGGAATTTTCTTGATGAAAAAACAGTATTTGTAGGTCAAGATGATGAAAAAATTATCCGTAGGCAGGATAATGTCATTTCTCTCTAATTTGAATATCATTCGTTAATTATAAATACCTTCTTTCAATTAATTATCTTTGAGGTTGATTATATGAAAATATTGGCAATTCAAGGAAGTCCCAGGAAAAAAGGAAATACAAATCGTGTTTTGGATGAAATGATTAAAGGTGCCGAAGATAACGGCCATGAAGTAATCAAGTATTACCTTCAGGAAATGGATATAAACCCTTGCAGCGGCTGTGAAATATGTGCCAAAGGAAAAGACTGCAGATATGATGATGATGGAGCAGTGATTATTAACCAATTGGCTGAGGGAGCAAGTGTAATTTTGGCTTCTCCAATCTACTTTGGACAGATAACCGCACAGGCCAAAACAATAGTTGACAGGTTATATTCCATTTTCAACAATCCCGACAAGAAGTTCGACGGAAAGGCTGCAATGATTATTACTCACGCCTATCCGGGAAAGGACATATATGAAACTTACATTAAGCTTACTGAGGCCCAGCCCTTTTTAAACAACACCGAACTTGAATTCATTGAAACCCTGGAAGTTGCAGGCGTCAAATTCATTGGGGATGCGGATAAGGTTGAAAGCGACCTTAAAAAGGCTTATGAAATCGGTCAGAAATTTTAATGATGGGCATGGAAGAAAAGATTACCTATAAGGATTTGGAGCAATATCATCATCTTTTCACATTTGTTCCTGCATTTTTGTTGAAAAGAATGGCCGTAAGGAACTCCAATCTTATTCAAAAGTTCAAATCGGCTATTGAATCACATTTGAACAGTTTAAATGATGATCAAAAAAACAAGCTGGATATTATATTGAATAGTGAAGTTGAGGAGCTGCAGGCATTATTGGCTGAAGCTTACATTAAAACCGGTCTTAAACAGTATGAAATACTGTCCAATCCTAAATACAGGGAGTTCATTGAGCTAAATCTTGATGAGCTAAAAAAAATAGTTTAAAAAAAATTATGTGGATTAGTTAAATAATCCACTTAAAAATCCTTTTGCATCATTAACATCAGTACTGTTTAAAATGTCTGACACGTCGCTTTGATAACTGTTAACGTCGCCTTGAACATTTTGTGTTTGCACAATACTGTCTGCAAGGTTTTCAATATCACTGTCTGTAATGTTGATGTTGTTTGTAATAGTGTAGTTGTTTATAATGTTAACGATTGTTGTGTGATCTGTAACATTATTTATTTGCACTTCTTCTTTTACATCGTCAACCAGTTTTGATAACTCGTCAGCATCAACATCTGAGTTTTTAACTATTTCTGCTTGAGTGTAAATTTCGTTGTTTGCCGCTTCTTTTACAGTATCGGGAATTTCAACATCTGTTGCCACTTCATAGGAATTCATAATTCCTGCAAGAGCAGATTCTCCAGTTGCTGTAACAGGGCTTGTTACATAGACATGTCCTGATGTAATTCCTGCGGATTTTAGAGCGGATAAGTACATGTCACCGGTTATTGTGGTAATTTTTGCTTTGTCTACGCTCACTTCAAGATTGTCGTTGTCATTCAAATCAACAAGCGCTGATGAGTAAATTTGGCTTGAAGAGTAACTTTTTCCAGTTATTGTGCTGGAAATCTTATTCACTTCACTGGCTGTGATTATTTTTTCGACTGCACTGTTTATGTCTGCATTTGTTTGACTTTTGAAAAATGAGTCAACATCAGCTTTATAGTTTGAATTTGCATGTGTGGTTTCACCGTAGGTTATTACAACTGAATTCACTTCACCTGCCAAACCTGCTGGTATAACCATTCCTACTAATATTATGGATAAAATAACTATACCAATTGTGGTCTTTTGCATACTATCACCTCTATATAATAGCACACTTTATTTATCCAATGTAGTATTTAAAAGTATCTATTTTGTGGTTACTGGAGTTTAATTTATAATTGGTTTGGTTAAGTTTAGTTAGTTTTATATGTTTTCAAATCAAATTTAAACTTATAGTGAAAATTTTTTTTGCTATGTTTCATAATTAGGCATAAAGGAGGTGAAAAATACGAAGAGACATAATGATAGACTGTTATTCACATTAATTCTTTCAATAATGCTTTTATTTACTATAAGTTGTGTATTTGCAGGGAATAATGAAACAGTATTGGATAATGTAAGTGCTGCTGTAGAACCAGATGATGTTTATGAAGTTCCACAAGATCAAGAGATTCTTAGTTTAGATACTAATGAATCTGCATTGGAAGAAAGCAATAATGGAATTAACATTCATGTTACTCATTATTTTGATGAAACAAGCAAAACATGGAATGAGGATGGGTTTAATTTAGCGGGAGCTACCATAAATTTATATGACTCATCAAATACCATTATTAATACTTATAAAACAGATTCTAAAGGTACAGTTTCAATTAAAAATTTAAATTCACAAAAATACTATGTTGAGGCTGTATATTCAACTTATGAGCCTGTAAAATCAGAAATTGATTTTAAATCAGCAAGTGGCAGTGCAGATATTGAATTTAAATTTGTTCCGGACATACTTCTATTGGTGGATTACAATTCTCACAATGAGAAGGTTGATTTGCTTATGAATATGTCAAAAAGGGTAGCTTACATCAGTACGACCGATTATGACAAGTCACGTGCATGGCTGGCAGGTTATGCGAAATTCATTCAGGTCGACATGTTTGCAGAGGGAAGCAACGTATTCACTGCAGAAGTGCTAAGTAAATTGCTTGCAGCTTCACCAGCAAATGAAAATTACAATGTGGCATACACATTTGGTGTTTATGATTCAAGGATTCTAAACGGTACTGGTGTGCATATTGTAGGTGCAAGTCCTGAGAACAACACGTTCAATACTATTGAAAATACCTACATAGGTTCATATTTCCAGGCAAAGGATATCAATGAGACTGCTATATTGCAGAAAAACATGGAGAATTACTTTAAATATGTGTGTTATTTAATCGATCCATATAAATATTCCGATCCGACTAGTGATGTGGCAAACGCTCCATTGATGAGTCCGGAATGTGGTTTTTACCATCCTGATTTGGGCATATTTTCAATTACTCCAAACGGAGCTCTGATTAACAGTTGGATTAAGTCAAATCCGGGTTATAACCATGACGGTGAAGGAAGCCTCAACTGGATGACCGATAATTATAACCAATGGGTTGAAACGGAATTGAATCCGACAGAATTATTCAAACAATTTGAAGGTAATTATACTTCTAAGTTCGCTCCAGATAAAAAATTCATAGCTATTGCAACTTACTATTATGGTGGAGACGTTGTTGATTCATTAATTAAAGGATACGAAGCTAATGGAAGACCTGCATTCAATATATTCAAGTTTTCCACCCAGCCTTCAATGTCCTCAATATTAAATAAAATTAATAAAATTTCCAAAGTGGGAATTTCTTCAATAACTTCATTATATAGTTGGTCTTTAAGTTATGCAAATGGTTCAGCAGAATCTGATTTATCTGAAATGGATTTGGCTGTCTTAAAAGGTGTTAACGAAATCTCTGAATACAGTTATAACAGCGAATTGGGTCCACAAGTTGAATGGACTTATGCGGTTACCTATCCAAGTTTTGAAGGCGTTTACGGACCGGTTATCTTATCATATGTGGATGGTTCTGGCGATGTCCAGGTAATCAAATCAGGTATTGATAAGATGATTAAGCTAAGCTGTGGATGGGCTGATTTAAGAGATATGAATAATTCTGATAAGAAAATAGCCATTGTACTTTACAATTATCCTCCGGGTAAGGCTGAAATTGGTGCATCCTATCTGGATGTATTCACAAGTACCTATGAGTTGATTATCAATCTGGCCAAACAGGGTTACGACATCGGATGTGACATTGAAGATTTGATGAGCCTTGATAATTTCACTGATTTAATCTTTAAAATGGGTAACAAGGGTTCATGGGCTTCAGGTCTGCTTGAAGAGTATGTTGAAACAAACTGGGACAGTCTGATGGAACATCATCAGTTGATTTCAATCAAGGATTTCTATCAATTGACTTCCGATATCAAACCGGAACTGTATGAGGAAATGATGGCCCGCTGGGGTCAGCAAGGCACTCTTGGAGAGATAATGGTTTATAAAAACCAATATATTGTCATTCCAGGATTATGGTTCGGTAATGTTTTAGTCACTTTCCAGCCAAGTAGAGGATGGGAAGAGGTTCAAAACTATCACGATTTGAAGTTGCCTCCGCACCAGCAATATGTTTCATTCTACAAATGGATGGACAAGACTTTCAAGGCAAATGCCATTATCAATATGGGAACTCATGGAACATTGGAATGGTTGCCGGGTACCAATTTGGGTTCTCTTGAAGGTGACTGGACATTTGAGTTGACATTGACTCCAACAATTTATCCATATATCGTTTCAAACCCTGGAGAAGCTATGGTTGCCCGTGACAGGATTTCATCACTGATGATTACTCACATGACTCCTGCAATGGTTTCAACAGATTTATATGGTAATTATTCAACATTAAATGATTACATTAATCGTTACAAAGAACAGATGTCCTTAAATGTAACATCCAATGCTGAATACTATGCAGGTGAAATCATTAAATTGGCTCCAAGCTTAGGTTTTAGAAGCATGGATGAAGGTGAAAACTTTACCAGTTGGCTGGATGAACTCCACGTTTATCTGGAGGATATGAGTGACGACTTTAACACATATGGATTGCATACCATCGGTAAGATATTGACAGGTTATGAACTCATACAGGAGACAGCGGCCATTGTTTCCTCACAGACTAAGGTTTATAATCAGATATTGGCATATCTCTATCCTGATTTGGCTGGTAAAGATTATTTCAAAGACATTAGTGGTAATATAAACTACTTGAATGAATCACATGCCGTCAAAGACTTCTTGCTGTTATATGTAGAATATCTTGTCAACGGCAGTTCTATTCAGGAGCTGAATGAAAAATTCAATATCCCTGAAAACAGCAGTTTATATGCATCAACCGAGTTTGCCCAAAAGGTAATTGTCAATATACAGAACAACAATGAATGGAATGCAATATTTGCCGCTTTAGGCGGAAAATATGTTGCTCCAGGTTTATTTGCAGATCCGTCCTACAGTGATTCAATTCCAACAGGATATGACGGATATTCCTCAGATCCGACAAGGATGCCATCACATGCGGCATATGAATCTGCAGTTAAAATCGTTGACCTGTTATTGGCTAACTACTACGAACAGCATGGAAAATGGCCTGAATTGACCTCATTGATTTTATGGGGTACTGAAATTTCAAGAACTGAAGGAATTGGTGTGGCTGAATTCTTATACTTCCTGGGATGTAAACCGAAATGGGTTTCCGAAACCAACGATAAGGTTACCGGAGTTGAAATGATACCTCTGGAAAACTTGACCGTTACACTAAGCAACGGAAGTGTTGTAAACAGGCCTAGAATCGATGTATTTGCAAGTATGGTGACCAGCAATAAGGATTGGATCAGCTGGATGCTGACTGCAGTTAACTATGCTGCATTCGCTGAAGGTGAAAATGAAACCAACAACTTTGTTAAAAAACATTATGCTGAAACCAAATCCCTGGACAGGTTATTTGGATTGCCTGGAAACATCCTTGAAGGTACCGGTATGAGCAATCTTATTCCAAGTACCTCAGACTGGAACATTTCAACAGTAAATTCATATGCAGCTGATGTTTACTTGAATAAGGTATCCTACTCATGGACTATCGATGAAAAGGGTAATATCGTAATCAAAAAGGAAAAGGATAATTACATGTATCTTTTGGATAATGTTGATTTGATTACCCAAAACTTCGACAGTACATGGAGACTGTTCGATTCAGACGATTACTATGACTGGTTCGGCGGTTTGTTGAACGCCGCTAAAACATTGAAAAATCAATCAGGTAAGGCAGACCCGGATACTGCATTTGTAGATATCAGAAACAAGAATAACTATATATCTAGGACTTATCAGGAAGAACTGGAATTCGAAATCAGGAGCATGATTGTAAATCCACAATATTTCCAATCATTAATCAGCACTCCTGCTGGAATGAATTCATGGGCAAGCAGAATGCAGAACATGTACGCATCCACAGTATTGGGTGGTGAAGGACTGAATTCAGCTTTAGGTAATCAAATGGCAGATACAGCTCTTTCAATCAACTCAGGTGTTGGAAAATCCACACTGGCTGCAGGTATCCAATCTTCAATGGCATGGTTAATCTATATGAATAATCAGGGACTTTGGAAAGGAGACCCGGCTAAAGTGCAGCAGCTGGTTGACAGCTACATGCAAAGCGTAATTGATTACGGTGTTGCCTGTTGTCACCACACATGTAAGAATCTGGCATTTAACATGGAGCTCATTCAAATGAGTTCATTGACTCCGGCTCAAAAACAGAAATTCGCAGAAATACTGGCTCAGGCCACCAATACTGATCCGTTATATCAAATGGAACAGGATGTGGACAATAACGTGAACCAAGGAGATTCAAATGGTAAATCATCTGGAAATAGTGATGATGGTAGCCAAAATGCAAATACACTGGCAAATGGAACTTCACAACAGAAATCCGATGGTTCAAACGATGGAGGACATACATCTGCAGGTAATGATGCATCTCAAACAGGTGATGCAAAATCCGCTTCAGATGCTTCAAGTTCACAGGATGCCTCATCCAGTGCAGGAAGTGACTCAGGTGCTAAAGCATATGAGCTTTCCGACAAATCTGCATCAAAATCTGTTAGTGCAACAGAATCTAGCATGCCTATATTTGTGATTATTGCAGTAATCGCTTTGATTGCAATATTCCTGGTAGGTTATGTTA
Organism: Methanobrevibacter sp.; assembly: GCA_030539985.1. Lineage (GTDB taxonomy): Archaea > Methanobacteriota > Methanobacteria > Methanobacteriales > Methanobacteriaceae > Methanocatella. Next base: position 2,626 of record JAUNXD010000028.1, on the reverse strand, counting down.
GAGATGATAAAGACGATTATGATGATTATTAATTTAATCATCACTATTTTTTTCTTTTTTTAGTAATTTTTAAATATACTTTATTTCTAAATTTAATAATATATTGGACATTTTTTAAAATATTTCTTAATCAATATTTTGGAATGTAATATAAATTTAATGTGAGAGGTAATTTATGTTTAAAAAGATTAACATTTTATTAATTTTATTGCTGCTTTTCATATCTGTCACGGCTGTAAGCGCAGTTGATGATGGGGATATGAATCTGACTAGCGATGAAAATGATTTATACACTATTGGGGTACAAGATATCTCTTTAAGTGAAGAGAAAGTAGATATAGATTCAGATATTTTATCTGAAAGCTCAGTCACTATAAATAATGGAAATTATGGGAATTATTTTGGTGATGATGGAGTTTATAAAGGTGATGCGTCTGAAATAACTTTATCAGGTTCTATTTCTAGCAAAAATTTCATATTCAATAAAACCGTTGTTGTTTCAGGGGATAATTCTAATAACTTAGAAAATTCCGTTTTAACATTTTTAAGTGGAGCATCTGGAAGTTCTATTTCAAATTTAAAAATAACCAATAATGTTAATGAAAAATATGGTATATTTTTAAATAGCGCTAGTAATTGTGTAATTAAAGGATGTACTATTGTAACTGAAGGAAAATCATCTTATCCGATCTGTTTAGGAAATGACGCTAATCATAATAATGTCACTGATAATGTTTTAACCACAAGCGGTGCATTTTATGGTCATGGTACCAGATCCACTCCAACATTATTAGTTTCAGGATCTCATTATAATTATATTGCTAATAATGAGTTTCATGTTGATGATGCTAATGCAATTTATTTATCTAGCTATGTGGGAGGCCCATTAAAAGGCGGAAACTCTAATTTCAATGTTATTTATAATAATTCCGTGAAATATAATGTTATTCCGACTTCATGGACATGGTCAATTCAAGTCATGGGTGATAATAATACAATACTGTCCAATACAATTGATGGAGCGTATAGAGGTATTTCCACTGGAGATAATTCTGGTAATAAAATTATTGGCAATAGAATTATTAATATTGTTGGTAGGGATTATAATAATTTAAATTTAAAAACTGGTGGGGACTTTGGTATAGAAGTATCAAAAAATTCTTACGTAGCAAATAATTATATCATTAATGCTAGTATAATTGGTTCAGGTGCAGGTATTCGTGTAAGTGATAATTGTATAGTTGAGAATAATTATATTGAAGTAATTAGTGATGGTAAAGGTATTGTTGTTAGAGGAGAAAATGGTATTGTTGAGAACAATACTGTTATTGTGACTTCTGGTTCTGGAATTTATCAAAATCAATGTGTTCCTGGTTTAATTGTCAGAAAGAATAATGTCACCAGTACAAACGCTTCAGTTTGTATTTTAATTGATAAACAGAACAGTAAATCAATGCCATATGACATTACTATTGTAAATAACATTCTAAAAACTGATAATGAGTATGCAATTGATGCAAAAGGGGCAGATAGTTCCAGTAATTGGATTGTAGACGAATCAAATAAAATTATTGGTAAAGGAAAGATTTTAACTCCAACCGGTGTTTTCGATCCGTCAAAACCAACTTACAATTTCAATGGAACCGTATATAATATAGATGAATCCAATTATCATTCACATATCAATGCTAATGGTGAATTTGTGGACATTGAAGATAATGATGTATTAAATTTCACAGGCGATTTTTATAATAAAATTATCATTGTTAACAAGCAAGTGAAAATCACTGGGAATAATGCTAATTTCTATAATTCCTCATTTAAAATCACCAGTGCTGGTGTTCAAATTGAAAATTTAAATATTATTAATAAAAAAGCAAATCGTGCAAATGCTTGGGGTATATTTGTTAATAAAGTTGAAGGAGTCAGAATATTCAATAACAATATTGAAGTAAATGACCCAAATGCTGCTTATGCAATTTATGTTTTAGGTTCAACATACGCTGAAATCGTTGGTAATAATTTAACCTCAAGCGGAGACTTTTTAACATTCACATTACTGGTTTATGAATCTTCCGATTGTATTTTATCAAATAACCAAATAAAAACTATCGGTACTTCCGTAGTATATAATTTAGATAATGGTGTATGTATTGATGGGGATACCGTTTGTTTAGATGGTGAAACCATTTGTATTGATGGACAGGAAGTATGTTTGGATGGTCAGGAATTAACAATCGACAATAGATTTTCTGTTGCAGGAGCGCATGTGGTATCTGAAATTTATAGGACTTATGGAATTTTAATGATTAGTTCATCAAATACTAATGTTACCGGAAATAGGGTTCTAGCAACTTCAAAATTATCAAAATTTGAGGATAATTCTACAAATTCTATAGTAGGTATTGACGCTTATTTCAATTCCCAAAACAATACTTTTTCAGACAATAGCGTATTCATAAAATCTCATGATAAATATATTTATGGTATGGGTGTTTTAGGTCAAGATACCATGTCTGGTGTTCCAAAAAACCATGGAGGTAATAATAACATATTTAAAAATAACCAAATCTCTCTTGAAGGGGAGTATTATACCTGTGGTATTATAATTGGTTATGGTTCTGAA
>JAUNXD010000203.1 GCA_030539985.1 Methanobrevibacter sp. | reverse complement strand
CCTTGTGGCTATTATTTTTTTATTTAAACTTTTAATTTTATCAATGAATTCCTGTCTTTGAGAGGCATTGAACGCACTGATGTCCATCATATATGACAAACTATTGTAAGGAATCATATAAAAGTCAAATAGATCCATATCCAGATTATCCGCCAGCAAATCTGAAGTTTTTGATGGAAATGAGGTAACAAGCCCTGAAAGAGCATTAGAATCATTGATTCTGTTTAAAATCTTTGAAGTCAGTCTCCAGTCATACGCATCGGTTATGAATTCGTCAACAAGCATCAAAGGACAGTCGTAACTTGAAAAGAGTTCAATATCCTCATCCCAGTCAACTTCCTTTGCAACCTCATAGTTCGGATTCAGGTAATCGACATCACTTTTCCCGATTGTTGCAATGACTTTCATCTCACATCCTGAATCGGCTGCAATGTCATATGCCTTGAGAAGATTGGAATCATTGACCAGGTTTATTGCCCTTACTCCCTGGTTGTATGATTCGATAATGACTTCTGCAGCATTTTGAGGATTGTTATATAAGTCATCCAGGTAAAGTCTTGACCTGTGGCCGTAGTAAAGTTCGGCCATGAAAGGGCCATAACCTAAGATGGTTTGCGGAATATCCTTTCCATTATATTTCAAATCCTCAAAAAACATTTTATCACTATTCTTTTTCAACTACAACTGCAGTTCCATACACTAAGATTTCCTGCATTACATCAGAGATTTCATTTGAATCAAATCTGATTGCAACAATTCCGTTAGCACCCAATTCCTTTGCATGATCAATTGCTCTTTGTAATGCTTCTTCTCTGGATTCTTCCATCATTGTCACATACTGTTTGATTTCTCCACCAAAAATGGATTTGATTCCTGCACCGATTTGACCACCTGCACCTCTGCTTCTAACGGTCAGCCCATAGATAAAACCTTTTGTTTCAACTATTTTAAATCCTGGAATGTCATTTGCTGTTGAAATTGGAAATTCATTTACACTTACCATATTTGTCACCTTATTACTTTTATTAATTATAGATTTATCAGTAATATATAAAACTTTCGCCATCAAAGTTAGGTTTTAAATATAATAAAATATATAAGTTTAATTAATATTTATGATTAAATATTTTAGAAATTATGGTGAAAATATGAAAGTACTTATTGCTGATGCTATTAACGAAAAAGGTATTGAAAATTTAAAGGAAGTAGCTGACGTTGTTGTAGATACTGACATTACTCCTGAAGAATTAGCCAATACCATCCATGAATACAATGGAATTATTGTAAGAAGCCGGACAAAATTAACAGCAGACATTATCAAAAAAGCAGACAATCTACAGATTATTGCAAGAGCGGGTGTTGGAGTGGACAACATCGACCTTGATGCTGCAACTGAAAAAGGTATCATGGTTGTAAACTCCCCTGAATCAACCTCAGTTACTGTAGCTGAACATACCATGGGTTTAATCTTAAGCATGGCCCGTAAAATCTCCATTGCGGACAAATCCGTTAAAGAGGGAAAATGGGAAAAGAAAAAATTCATGGGCGTTGAACTTAGAAACAAAACCCTCGGTGTAATCGGTATGGGAAGAATCGGTTCACAAGTGGTAAACAGATGCAAAGCGTTTGGAATGGATGCAATGGCATACGATCCGTACTTGCCTGAAGAAGTTGCAAAACAGATGGGTGTTGAACTGACCGATTTGGACACTGTACTTAAAAATGCAGACTTCATTACAATACACGTTCCATTAACCCCTGAAACCGAACATTCAATCTCCACCGAGCAATTTGAAATCATGAAAGACAGTGCATATATCGTAAACTGTGCTCGTGGTGGAATCATTGATGAAGAAGCATTGTATGACGCATTAGTAAATAATAAAATTGGTGGAGCAGCATTAGACGTGTATGAAGAAGAGCCACCAGCTGAAGATTCAAAATTATTCGAATTAGACAATATTGTTTTAACTCCCCATATTGCCGCTTCAACCAAAGAAGCGCAAAGAGATGCTGCAATCATCGTGGCTGATGAGATTATCGAATTGATTGAAGGAAACAATCCTAAAAATGTTTTAAACATGCCACGTATTGACAACAATACTTACCAGGAATTATCCCCATATATGGAATTATGTGAAAAATTAGGAAGTTTCATCTCACAGGCCGTGAACGGCAAAATCAAAGAGATTGAAATCGTCTACAGCGGAGAATTGGCTGAAATCGACAATCTTGAAATTTTAACAAGAACAGTCATCCAAGGTGCTGTAAACCCATTCTTAAGCTCCCCTGTAAATGCTGTAAACGCTTCCCTTGTAGCTAAAGAAAGAGGCATCAGCATTACCGAAGGCAGGAAAAACAATGCTAAAGGATATGAATCATTAATCAAAGTTATTGCAAAAAGTGAAACAGACACATTCTCAGCCGAAGGTACTCACTTACACGAAGCAAGAATCTTAAAAGTTAACGGTTACTGGGTGGACGTTATTCCTAAAGGACACATGTTTATTGCAAAATATGAAGATGTTCCAGGAAGCATCGGTAAAATTGGCACCAAATTAGGTGAACATAACGTAAACATTGGAATCATGCAAGTTGGAAGAGATGAAAAAGGTGGAAGAGCCATCATGGTTCTGACTTTAGACAAAGAAATTCCAAAAAATGTAATTAAAGAAATCCAAGCTTTAGACAATGTCTATGAAGCTATCGGATTAGAATTATAAAAAACAATTTTCACCATAATGTAAATTGTAGAGTAAAGTTTACAAAACTTTTACTCTCACCATTAATTTTGTAAACATTTTTACCCTAGTGAACTCAACAGTATAATCACCAGGTACTTTTTCTATAATTTGTTACAACAATGAAAATTTTCTGAAATGTTGCCTAACGAACATACATTTCAAAAAATATTATCCATAACTAATTACTCCATTTTCTGGACAATGCCTTATCATTGAACACTGTTTTTTCTTGGCATTCAGTTACTTCACTTATATTTTCCTTGAAAAATTTCAAGCAATAATCTTTTTTCGGACTGAAGTTGTCACAGTTCAAGTGAATGTTTTCTTTGCAGTTATCGCAGTTTATGTCAGCACCTGTTTTATTTTTACAGTATAATTCATTGTTTTCAGTGAAACGATATTCACAATCTTTAAACACTATATTATCCATAATTTTACCTCTAAAAATGCGCTTTAAAGAATTTTCAGGAAAAATATTTCCTGTCAAACACATATTATATTTTTCTTCTTTTACT
>JAUNXD010000202.1 GCA_030539985.1 Methanobrevibacter sp. | reverse complement strand
TAGGGATAATGGCGTGTTTGATCAAAATAGGTTGGTGATATCAAGAAGTAGAGATTCAATCAAATGGGCAAACAATCTTTTCAGATATTTTAAAAAGAAGAATAATTAAATGAGTTTAAAAACTCATTTATAATAATTTTCTAAATAGTCTTTTAAATCAGCAATAGCTATTCTTTCTTGGGCTTCACTGTCCCTGTCCCTTACAGTAACCTGATTGTCTTCCAAACTATCAAAATCTACTGTAATTGCTAAAGGAATGCCGATTTCATCTGCTCTTGCATATCTTTTACCGATGGTTCCTGTTGCATCATATTCAACAGTAAAACCTGCCATTCTTAAATTTTCTGTCAATTCCTGAGCTATTTCACGTGGACCTTCCTTATTTACAAGTGGGAATATTCCAAGCTGCACGGGAGCAACTGATTTGTCAAACTTGAAGTAATCTTTGTCTTTTGTTTCTCTAAAGGAGTGCAATAATACTGAGTAGGTTATACGGTCAATACCGAATGAAGGTTCGATGACGTGAGGTACAATCTTTTCACCAGTTATTTCCTCTTCAATGTCTTCGAAAATAAGTAAATCTTCACTTACTTCATAGACTTTATCCAATTCAATTGTGTATTTTCCGGTTTCTTCTAAAGCTTGTTTAATGTCATCGACATTTGCTTCTTCAATGGCCTGTTTTACTTTTGGAGAATCTCCTTTGAATATCGGTCCAAATTTTGACAGATTAGGTTTGACAATGGTCTTTTGGACTTTTTTAGGTTTATCGTATTCGACGAACACATTCAAATCATCATTACTGAATTTTGAATGGGAAGTTAAATCATAGTCTCCCCTGTCTGCAATTCCGATGATTTCGACCCAGCCGTATCTGTCTGTTAAAACTTCAACATCCCAGCAGTCCAAAGCATAATGGGCCATTTCTCCTTTTAAATGTTGTCTGAATCTTAAAACATCTTCAGGAATTCCAATTTCAGTCAAGAACTTACGGGCTAAATATAATTGATAAATCAACATTTCACTGGCTACGATGCCTTTGTCCAATGCTTCACGGGCGGTGATTTCCAATGGTTCGAGGTTGTTTTCCTGAACTTCCTGTGAATTTAAGCGTAGAACAACATCTTCGATTTGTGAAAATTTAGGATGAGTTTTATCTTTAGGGTTTAAAAAGATTTCTGCTTCTGCTTGTGTGAATTCTCTGAGTCTGATGACTCCTTGCCTTGGTGAAATTTCATTTCTGTATGCTTTTCCAAGTTGCACAGCACCAAATGGCAATTTTCCTCTGAAAAATCTTTCCAAACGTTTGAATAAAATGAATATGCCCTGTGCTGTTTCAGGTCTCATGTAACCTACTTTGTCTCCTTTGGCACCGATTTCGGTTTTAAACATTAAATTGTAATTCCAGATGTTTGACAGTTTACCTCCACACTCAGGACATGCAATATTATTGTCAATAACGATTTGGTCAAGCTCTTCATTTTCAAGGCTTTCTACGTCTTCGCCAATTACCTCTTCAATAATGTGGTCTGCTCTGAACACTTCTCCGCATTCTTCACATTTGCACATTGGATCAGTAAAGTTATCGACGTGTCCTGAAGCTTTCAGAACCTCTTTCGGCATTACGGTAGGGCCTTCTATTTCATAAAATCCTTCACCTGAAACGTATTGTTTTCTCCATTTTTGCATAATGTTGTTTTTAAGGCTTGCTCCGAGAGGTCCGTAATCTGTAAAGCCGGAAACTCCGGAATATATTTCAAATGATGGCCATAAAAATCCTCTTTTTGCACTGATATTTGACATTTTATCATGATTCATAAATATTTACTCCTGTTTATCTTTTAATTCATAATCTAATTTAACTCTACTGCTTTCAGGGCGAGTTTGACCCATATATTTACTATTTCTGTTCGGGTGTCCATAAGGCAATTCGGAAGGTGTGGTCATGGTTTCAAAAACGATTTGACATACTCTTTGACCGGGATAGAGGGCAACAGGCATTGCGCCGATGTTTGATATCTCCAGGGTGATTTTACCTTCAAAACCCGGATCGATAAAACCTGCTGTAACGTGCATTGTAACACCCAATCGCCCCATGCTTGAGCGGCCTTCTACTCTTGCAACCAAATCGTCGGGTAATTTCACATACTCCAATGTAGTGGCCAGGGCAAATTCATTTGGGTGGATTATAAACGCTTCCCCTTCTTTAACTGTTATTGATTCCATATAAGATGCTATTTCATCTTCATCTTTAGGGTCAATATACGGTTTTCTAATAACCTTAAATACTTTAAATTCATCTCCCAATCTCATATCAACAGAAGATGGCTGTATTTGTTTTTCATCCTGAAGGGGTTCAAATCCTATTTTTCCTTCATTTAAATATTCTTTTATAGTCTTATCACTTAAAATTGCCATATTTTCACACAAGTAATTTAATAATCATAATTCTCTTATTTCAAGCAGGTTATCCATTCTGTTAACCACATTATCTATGGTCTCATCACTATAGTCGATGGTAATGGCATCAAATTTGCATTGGTTGACGCAAAGTCCGCATCCCTTGCAGATATCATAGTCAATTGTTATCTTATTGTCATTTAGACTGATGGCCTCGAACATGCAGATTTCATCTAAACATTTTTTACAGAGTTTGCATTTGTCTTCATGAAGTTTTACGCTAACTCCATCAAGCTTTTCTAACTTGTCGCTGATGTCGCTGTCCAAATTCGGATATACTTTCCACAAACAACAGCATGGACAACAATGACAGATGGTCAGCAATCCTTTTCCAGGATGCACGTTCATCCAAACGGTATCGATTTTATTTCTTCCTATGATATGGCTCAATCCAGCTGCATCGGCTTTGTCCACATGAGCCAACGCTTCTTCAACTGTTGACTTTTTGCCGATATGACTTGGGATTTTATTGGTTGTGGGTCCAAGAAATATACATCCGATATCCTGAGGATAGTCCTCACAGTTGTTTGATGCTCTGCAAAGGCATGTATCCATTATCACAATGTCGTCGCAGCGCTTTATAACCTCTTTGATAATTTCTGTCGGTAAAAATTCTGAACCTTCAGATTCGATTTTCTTGTTAACGTTAATCGTATTTGGAATAACGATGATTTCATCATCTTCAAACAGCATTTTATCAATGATTTTTTTGTAAATCTTTGATTTTTTGGTAATCTCTGCTATCCAGAATCTCCAATTGAAAATGTATTTGAGAGTGAATATGCTAAGGTCTACAAATCTAGGTC
>JAUNXD010000201.1 GCA_030539985.1 Methanobrevibacter sp. | reverse complement strand
TTTACCCTCCAGTAAAAACTTCATCACCACCAATCCTGCAGGACGAGGTTTCTATGTTGTTTTTCTAGGCTTATATTCTCTTAAAAAGCCGCCTTTTGAACTTCAACTGCACCAAAGGGGGTGTGTGCTTACAGAGGACCCCTAACCCTCCAGTCTAGCCAGTATAATATATGATTTTAATATTATATAAATGTTAGCAAAAAAATGTCATTAAATCTGAAAAAAAATACTTGAAATAAAATAAATGTCATTCTAGAAAAAAAAATTTTTACAGTAACTGCCTTAAAAATTGTTAAATTAAAAAAAAATGAAAAATTATGGGAATAATTAAAATACTTCTTGAATAATATCTCCATCTGAGATAATTCCCAATAATTTGTCCTCATCAACAACAGGAAGTTGATTTAAAATTCCAGATGATAAAGTGCCCTTTTTCATGAGATTAATTGCAGTTTCGATAGTATCATCAGGAGATATAGTAACTACTGGAGAAATCATTATTTCCCCAACACTAGTACCTAATTCATACTTATCCAATATTAAGTTATGTCCAACATCTGTTGCGGTTATAATTCCTATTAACTTTTCATCTTCCACAACTGGAAGAGAACTGATTTTATATTCCATCAATTTTTCAAATGCATATACTACATCAACATCTGAAGTAGTTGTAACTACATCAGTAGTCATTATGTCCTTAACTTTCTTGTTCAACATTATCTGCACCACCAAATTTGTCGAGAATATCCTCAACCATTATATCAATAGTTTCGTTAATATCCACATTGTTAATTACGCGTGTATCATGAATCTTTGCCTGATCAACCAAAAAATCTTGAGTTTTTCTGATTGTTCCGAAATTCTCCATATACCTGTCAAGAGACCTTTTTACCCAAGGCTGACGGCATCTTGAATAGAATCTTTGTCTATGCGCTTCCTCATCATCAACGGTTAAAGTGAAAATAATGATGTTATTATTTTCAATTAAATCACTTCTAATAAATCCCGGAACCAAATGAACTCCCTCAATAATAGTACTGATACCTTCCTTTACTGATCTTTCAATAATGGCTTCAATACCAACATTAACCACATCAACGTGACTAATGAATCCTTCAATAACAGAATCAATTCTAATGGAAGGCGTACGTATACTTTGATAAGCATCAAAACTTGATTTATGAATAACCGGACTCAAATCCTTGGAAACAATCTTACGCATTACTTCACGAATCATGTCTGTACTGATAAGATTTTTTAATCTCAATCGATTAGCAAGCTCAAAAGCCATTGAAGAGGTACCCACACCTGAAGCCCCTCCAATAAGGATAATCAATGGTTTTTTAGAAGTTCTTAAAGATCTCCAATTTTTATATTTCAATGCGATATTAGAATCGATTGACTCCAAATAATCCAAAACAACATCAGCCAAATCTGAATTGGATATCTCAACTATATTGTTTTTAATTAAAATCGCCTCAATGTCACTAGCAAGTTCATGTGCTCTTTCAATCCCAATGTCTGCTACATTAAGGGAACGAGACATGATTCCTTTAGAAAATGGCTCTTTATACATTTTACCATCAACATCCCCAGTAACCCAAATCATAATATCACATCTAAAAATACTAAATAATAATCTTGAAATTATATTAAATAAAATTTGTTATTTGATTTTGATAACAAATGAACAAATAAGAAAAAAAGAGAGAAGAAATGATTATTCTTCTAATGAAATGATACTAATGTCATAATTTGAGCCATCCTTAACATCAATTAAAACGGCTCCATTATCCTTAAGCATTCCAGGATTTGCTACATCAGTAGTTTTTCCAATTTTACTAAGAGATTTAGCTTCATGAATATGTCCGCAGAGATTTATTTGAGGTTCAAACTCATGAATTGATTTTAAAATTCCTGGACTTCCAACATGCTCCCCGTTTTCAACCCTGTCAGCATCGGTGTTGAATGGCGGGGCATGAGTAACTAAAATCTTCACTTTAGGAACATCAGAGTTATAAACATAGTCATAATTAGCTAACAAATCATAAACCTGCCTATAAATCTTATCATCATCCATTTCACCAGGAGTATCGAATGGAGTTGGATTGGATCCTCCAAAACCAAACAGTATTGCATCTCCATAAGCAATGATATTGTTGTGAAGACAGAAAGAAACATCATTAATAGCATTACAGATTCCATTAGGGTCACAATTACCTGGAATTGCTATAACATCAACTCCACAGTCTGCGACCTTATTAATAAAAGTTTCTACAAATTCAAGAGGTCCGAAATCGGTTATATCTCCTAAAATTAAAACCAAATCAATTTCATTATTATTTAAATAGGAATATAAATTTTCATTTTCTTCGCCATGAACATCACTAATTGCCAATATTTTAACCATATAATCACCTTAATCTTCTAAAAAGAAAGAACCCATTTCCTTCAAACCAACTTGGAGATCTTTCTTGTCGCCATGCAACTGAACGGTAACGTCATCATCAAATTCGATGATTAAGCCGTTCCATTCTGCAATTTCCTGAACTCTTTCTTCAGCTAAAGGAACTCTTAAGTTAATCCTGCCGGTAGTCAAACCCGGAGGAGTATTAACTAGAAATTTTGACCTTGAATCTGCAAATTGAAAAACCTCTTTTCCTTGCATGGCCTGCTTTAACAAGTCAAGCCAGTGGTCAACGTATTCATCACCCTCTTCTTCAGCAATGGATAAAAGAGTCCCCTGAATTGTATTTAAAGACATTTCTGCTTTTGCCAAACCGTTAATCAAATCTGGATGAGAAGGATCACGTTTATAAGAACTTATTGATGATCTGATGATTCCCATCTCAGGGTTAATTCCTTCAGGAATAGTATATCCCTTTTGTGTTAAATCCTTTAATAGATTATTTAAAATTAACCAATTCTGTTCAGATGGCAAACTCATAAATGTCCACCTATAATTTTTAAGGTTGTATGATTGATTTTTGCATCAGCATCTTTTAATTCTTGTTCGATTTCACTAATGCTATTATATGAATCTAAAAATAAAACATGGTGAGTTGAAGTTCCGGCAATGTTTAAAATTGCCAATTCATCACTAGGTTTTAGTTCTCTTTTGTCAATAGTTGCTTTAAACTGTACATAAGGTTCATATTCTTCTGGAAGGTCAGAATATTTAAAAATACCATCTAATGTTGCTACAAACATAATTACACCTCATATTATATTAATAGTTATTTTTTTCTTATTAATCATATATAAATGTACTT
>JAUNXD010000027.1:10464-12489 GCA_030539985.1 Methanobrevibacter sp. | reverse complement strand
TACGATAAAATTTACAGTATTGATGAAAACCTCTGGGGAAGAGCAATTGAAGGAGACGTTTTGGAAGACCCTGCAAACGAACCTCCGGAAGACATCTACGAATGGACCAAATCCTGGCAGGATGCAAATGATGAGCCTGAAAAGGTATCCATCGAATTCGAAGAAGGTATCCCTGTAGCAATAAACGGCGAAATGATGCCTTTAGTTGAATTAATCAAAAAAGCAAATGAAATTGCCGGAAACAATGCTATCGGTAGAGTAGACACCATTGAAAACAGAATGATTGGTCTTAAAAGCAGAGAAATCTACGAAACTCCAGGTGCGAAATTACTGATTGCAGCTCACCAGGCTTTAGAAGAGTTAGTTTTAACAACTGACGAGTTAAGATTTGCAGAATACATGTCAACACTTTACTCCGATTTGGTCTACAGAGCACTCTGGCAAGAACCTTTAAGAGACGATTTGGACCAGGCAATTGACAATATGCAGGAAAGAGTAAGCGGAGAAGTCGTGATGAAACTGTTCAAAGGATCCATCCAGCCAATAGTCAGAAAATCTCCATTCAGCTTACACAGCATCGAACAGATTACCTTTGAAGACAAGGAAACTGACCAGAGGGAAGTTGAAGGTATGATTAAATACCACGGTCTTCAAGCTGCAAATTACCAAAAATTAAACAGATAGCTTTACGCTATCATTTTACTTCTTTTTTTGAACCGCTTCAATGAAATACTCATTGAAAAATCCACGATTATATTCAAACAATTGTCTGAAACTTGAATCAATAATATACATTACACACCAATCGTCCATATCACGTATTCCACGACCATAAGCCTGCATCAGTGCCATTACGGTCTGATAGAAAAACCATTTGGGATCAAGGTCCCGACGATATTTAACCTGTTCGTTCAGTTGAGGATATGGAATCTTAAATACAATTTGGAATCTGCACAAATCACCCTTGAAGTCCACACCATCCTTGATTGAAGCACCAATGAGAATCAGATTTTCTTTTGTTTTAGTAAATTCCTTTAAAACAATGTTTCTATCTGCTCCACCAACAAATCTCAATGGATATTCCTGCAATTGGTCCATAATCCAAAAGGCCTGTTCATTGCTGGATGTGTGAATAACGCCTTTTTCGTGTGAATGTTTATCCAGCAGTTCCCTAATTTTATTTATAGCCCGAGAATTTTTCCAGTTTGGCTTTTTACCTCTGTAACCACTCATCCTACCGACAAAATCCGTGTAAATCGGTCTTTTAGCCACATCAAAAGGAGATTTTTCATAAATATAATAAGTCTCATCAGGATTTATATTGTTCCACTCACAGAACTTGTCCTTGCTTCCAAGGGTGCCTGTTAAAAATATACAAATATTGCCTAAACTCAAAAGGTTTTGAGTATAATCAACAACAGAATATGGTTTAAACTCTGCAGAGATGTCCATTTGATTTTTTAAAATACTGTCTTTATCCGGCAAATCAATGATAAATTCCTTGTGGGCGAGACCTAATGAAATTGAAGAGAAATTCTTGACATCCTGTTCAAGGTTCTGCTTTTCAACATAATCAAAGTTAGAATATTTTGAAGGATCGTTTTCAAACTCATCCAAAGTGACCTGAACTGTCTTATTGGCATCCCCATCGATTTTTTTAATCCTTTTTTTACATTCTTTAACCAAATCGTCACATAATCTGATCCAATACTCAGGATTTCTTTTTAAATCGTTTACTGATTTTTGAGCATGCATTATCGGTTCAAAAATATCAATACCAAATTTTGTTGATATATATTCCCTGTTAAGCTCTGAAGAGGACAACATCAACATCTTGCGCTCCAAATTATGAGCTTCATCCAAAATCAACAATTCCCTAGAATCCAAAAGAGGGTTTGCAACGCCGGCATAATATAAAAAATCATAGTTTGTTATTACATTTTTGGCTTCAACAGCTTTTTTAAAAGCCAATTGAAACTCACAATCACTGCATCGCCTTAAATTATATTCTGCCTTGATACAAAA
>JAUNXD010000027.1:6679-10454 GCA_030539985.1 Methanobrevibacter sp. | reverse complement strand
AGTCACAACTCCCCTTATAGTTGCATTTATAGTTTCCACGACCCTTTATCTCAACAAGCATATCTTCAAAGTCATCCAAATACTGTTCCTGAAGCTGTTTTGTCATAGTTAAGATATAAGAATCATCATACATATTGGCGAGTGTTGTAGCGATTGCGGATTTGCCTATTCCTGTTCCGGCTTCAAGAATGATATTTTTAAATCCCTTCTTGATTGCAAAATTAATTTCATTGATTAACTTAATTTGACTGTTTCTGGGATTGTACTTTGGAAGTGACCAATAAACCATCCAATCGAGATTAGAACTATTATCCTCCATATAACTCACCAAATTGATAACAAGTTAATAATAATTATGTGCCCAATAATATAAATAATTAAAAAAAATAAAATAAATAGATATAAAATCCTTAATTAAAGTTTAAAACCGGTACATTGAAATATTAAATCGGAATCTAGACCCTACTCTTTCATTTTTAATGCGACTTCTTTAAGTGTATTTTTAACCAGATTTTTCATAATTATCAATGTACCGCCCATCTTTATCACCCTAATTACACATCTTATTTTGGTGCAATTACATTAACACATCAAAAAATGGGATTAATAATCCAAAATTATATCCAAATTCCGAAATACTTAAAAATAAACTCTGAACTAACACCCTCAGCTTTCATTTTTAATGCAATTTTTTTAGTAGCGTCTTTAGCAGCATTTTTTACCAAATTCTTTTCATAATTATCAATGTATGTACTGCCCATCTTTATCACCCCAAGAACTTTTTTCTGTTCAACATCATCAAATATTGCCCTTGCAGATAATATCTGAACGAGTTTTATAAGATATTTTAACTCTTCAGATATTTCTATTTGATTAAGGGGTTTGTCAATAAATCTGTAATTTCTTAATTATTCTTATTTTTCTAATTTTCATACTTATTTTGTCTTTATTTATCAAAATTCATATTTTTATTGTTTATTTTTTGTTTTTACGAAATTTTTATTTTCACGATTTTTTTTGCAATTTTTGGGTTGAAAAATTCAGGAGTAGATCAAGTGGATTTCAACTATTTTTTTCTATTATAAACTCTTTAAATTAGACATACTTTATTAATATTATTTTAATTACTTTAATTTAGTTTAATATTGCTTAAAATTAGATATAGTAAGATTTAAATAATTTAAATTATATATTAATATATAAGAATTATTTATAGAGTTATAGAATAAATTTTTATATGTTTAATTTAATTTTAAGTGAGTTTCCATTATTTTTGGGAATTTTAATTTTAAATTAAAACCTATGGATAATTCGTTGAATTCTTTAATTCTTTGATTTTATATGTCAATTATGGAATTAGAAGAGTATAAAGATGGCAGTATTGTAAAAAAACTTAAACAAGAGGAGTATTGTCCTAAAATGTTGTTAACGATTTGTAATTTTGCATTCACCGATATGATTCAAAATTTAATGGCACAATTAGATGCAGAATTTGCATCTAAACCTGGGCCTCCAGCATATCCTCGAACACTGCTTTTAATAGTGATTTTATATTGTTTCAGCATCGATATTGCCAATTATACTAAAATGGAAGAAGAATGTAGGAAAAATAAATTTCTTTTAATCGTGACATGTGGATTAAAACCAACACGCAATACATTCGCTAATTTTTTAAATAATAGTGATTCAGAAGTAATTAAAAAAGTTTTTGTAAGTACATTGGTCTTATTGAATGATTTACACTTCTTAAATTTTGTTAAATTATTTGTTGATGGAACTGATGCACTTGTCAGAGGATCTCGCTACTTCAAAATCAATAGAAAAGAGTTGAATGCATTAATACAGGTGCATGAATGGGGTTTATTACATAATAATACTCCATCATCTATTAATCGTACAATAAATGGATTAAAAGAAAAATTGGAAATTTTTGAAAATGATAAAAAAATGTGTAAAACAATTAACTTGGTCTTAAAAAGAGTTAAAATATACAATTACAAAGTATATTCTAAAAAAGATATTTATTTAAAGGTTATGAGTGAAAGGAATGTTGATAGTGTTTCTATTACATTTCCTGAGGCTTGTTGGATGAAAACAAAAAGAGGAATTTTTGATTTTGCATTCAATCTGCAAGAATTAATGACTGAAAATCATATAATATTGGCCGGAATATTATTAGCAGAACCCAATGACCAAAAAACAATCAAATACGTTTTAGAAAATCTTTATAAAACTATTGAACTTTTCATAAAGATGCAACGTGAATATGGGCAAAGATGGAACACACGTGAAATAAAAAGGAGACTGCGTGAACATATTTTAATCGCTGATTCAGGCTATTTCACCACTGAAAACCTCTATTACTTATTCATTAACAAAATAAATGCATTAATCATGCCTAAAAAGATTGCAGAAGAACATAACAATAAATTAAGACGTGAAAACGGGCATGAAGAAAAAAGAAAAGATTCGGATAGAAAAGGATTTGAACGGGTTAAAAATGGTTATAAATGTCCAATAGGTCGTTTCATGAGACATCTGGAACCAATAAAAATCAATCATCGCAAACCACATCCAGATGATGACCTTCCAGACATTTGCCAAAGAAAACGACATATTTTTAAAACATATTCTTGCAAAGGATGCTCTCGAAGTGAAAACTGCATAAAAATAATAGAAGACCGTATTTCAGACCTGATTTTCGACATGACCAATAAATTCTTGGATAAACGATATACTATCCATTATAAATCTCGTTTTTCAAGAAGTGAAGGCATTAATGGTTTCTTGAAAGGTGATGATGGCGTTCTGAAATTAATCGGAACTACAAAAAATGCAGTTGACAACGAGATCCAACTAAGAAATACCATCTACAACCTTACAAGACAAGTTAATCTAACCGACACAGCATATTTAACATTAAAACCTTACTAAAAATGTTAACTGTTTATCATTAAGATAGACAGTACGCCGTATCCGAAACAAACAATTTTACTTAAAGTTAATAAACTTTAAGAAATCGCTGTTCAAATCTATTTTTGATATTTTAATTTAATAAAAATTTGCTTTTTCCTGATTGAAAAACAGCAAAAATCAATCATGCAAAAAAGTGATGAAAACATTTAAATTTAAAAACAAATGAAAATTAATATAGAAAATAACAAAAATGGGGAAAAATATTAAAAAACTAAATTATTGACAAACCCCTTAATGAAACGAGACATATATTTTAACATTTCTTTACGACTTTTTTTATTGCGGAAAAAAGGCATTAATGCTAAATGATATGCGTCCATATAATCCAATTCCACTTGTTTATTTAATTTATGATTAATAGTATTTAAAACTTCTTCACCATCAATGTCAATTAAGAAAGTGACTTCAGGATTAGAAAAGAATCCTGGGAAGAGTTCTACCTTTGGAATTGGAGTTTTTTGTATATCTAAAGATACGATATGCGGCATGACTGGAACACCAACATCCATCCTCAAATCAATTGCAGATTGGTAGTTTCTAATTACCGTTTTTTCATTAACCGGCCCTGAATGAATCTCATAATCAATTGCATAACCATGTGATGTCTTGATTGGCAAATCAAGAATTCCTCGTTTTAATCGAGAAGTCAATACATCCTGATGGAGAATTTCAATTATTCCAGGTTTTTCTCCAGTTGTACGCATCAATGCATTACCAAATGCCCTTGCTGATAATTTAATGAGAGAATCGTACTCTTGATTTGTAGCAGGAATCACAACCACCTCTTAAATTTGTATCA
>JAUNXD010000027.1:0-6669 GCA_030539985.1 Methanobrevibacter sp. | reverse complement strand
CAATAGATATCGTCGACGATGGTATTGACCAAAATATACTATGTCATTCATTAAATATAAAGCGATTAGTTCTCTTTTAGAGCAATATAACGAGTTTAAATCAATATTTCCTCAATAAAACAATTTTTAGAGCATATACAATTTTTTAAAAAAATAAATATTATCAAAAACATAACCAATAACATGTCTAAACTTCAACAATTACAGGATATAATTAACTCCTCAGACAATATAGTATTCTTTGGAGGTGCAGGAGTTTCAACAGAAAGCGGAATCCCTGATTTCAGGTCTGAAAGCGGGATTTTCAAAAGTTTGGAAAAATATGGTGACACTCCTGAAAATCTGGTTTCACACACTTATTATATGGATCATACAGAGGAATTTTTTGATTACTATAAGGACAATCTTGTTTTCAAGGATGCAGAACCTAATCCTGCCCATTTAAAACTAGCAGAATTGGAAAAGGCCGGAAAATTAAAAGCGGTCATTACCCAGAATATTGATGGCCTCCATCAAAAGGCCGGAAGCAAAGAAGTTCTGGAGCTTCACGGAAGCATTCACAGGAATTACTGTCAAATCTGTAACAAGGAATATGACCTAGATTATATTTTAGAAAGCGACGGCATTCCAAGGTGTGAATGCGGAGGAATCATCAAACCGGACGTGGTCTTATACGAAGAGCCATTGAACAATGCGGTTTTAAGCTTTGCAATCGACTACATTCAAAATGCAGAGACATTAATCATTGGTGGCACTTCACTTGTCGTGTATCCTGCTGCCGGACTTATAAACTACTTTAATGGAGATAATTTAATTTTAATCAACAAAAGCGAAACACCTTATGATGATTTGGGCAATTTAGTCATCAACGATGCCATTGGAGAAACTTTGTCCCAAGTCAAAATCGAGTGATTCGGGAATTAATTCAATCCCGGACAGGTGATTGTCACATCTGTAGACAAGTATTTCAACTCCTGCATCATGTGCCTCATTTAAAGTTTTTGAAAAATTAGGATCGTTTTCCCAGTTTGGTCTGAAGAATTTTCCGGCCGGATGCTGAATCAGGAAAAATACGCAGCAACGGTTTCCATCCTTTTTAAGTTTAATCAATTCTTTCAGGTGTTTTGCACCTCGCTCGGTTGGCGCATCCGGAAACCTTGCCTCACCATCAACAATAAGGGTCACTCCCTTGACTTCAACATAGCATGAATCAACCAGAAAGTTCATTCCGCAGCAATCGTCTTCATGATTTGCAAGGTATATATCTATTCTTGAGTTTTCAACTGTCTTTTCCCTTTGATGATAATCATAGCCTGAAAGCTCTTTTATCTTGCCATCTACAATTGCATCATATACAATGCTATTGGCCTGCTGTGAGTAAAGTGATACCAGTACACCCTTGTTCTCGACAAAGTGAAGTGAAAACTTGGTTTTCCTATTAGGATTATCTGATGGCTTAAGCCAAACAACAGTATTTTCAACCAAAAGCTCCTTGCACCTTCCGGTATTTGGAACATGGGCAATTTCCAAACTGCCGTCAACTTCAACCTCAGCAATGAACCTGTTCGGGCGATTTTTAAAAATCCCTTTAACGTAATCCATCCTTAATCACACTGCCTATATATGATACCAAATCGGTTGCTGAAAATCCGTTTCCTTTCACGTCAAATGCCCTTTCACCTGCAAGACCGTTAATGAAAACTCCAAGACAGGCAGAGTCAAATGGGTTCAATTTCTGGCCAAGTAAAGCCGCACAAATTCCTGAAAGTGCATCTCCTGTACCTCCAACTGTCATGCCTGAATTGCCGGATTTGTTAATTCTAAAACGGTTTTTTGACAATATTAAATCATATTGTCCCTTAACGATGACCGTACCTTTTATTTGGCGTGAAATTTTTTGAAACTCAGTGATGTTTTCATCGACCTTTTTAAAGTCATATGAGTCGATATCCAATTTCAAATCATTTCCAACACTGAAAAATGATTTGAATTCAAAAATGTGCGGAGTCAATATGATGTCATCACGGTTTTTGATTAATTTTAATTCGACCTGTTTTAGAGCATCAGCATCCAAAACAATAGGTTTTTTAATCTTTGTTACTAATACATTGAATAATTTTGAGGTTTCCTCATCAATTCCAGCGCCAGGACCTATCAAAATGCAGTCTACATCCCGAACAATGTCCAATATTTCAGCTGAATGGCTTAAGGACAATTTATCCCCTTCAAGGGATTTGACAATCAAATCTGGAGATGTTGACTTTATGGCTTCAGCTGCCTTTTCGGGTGCCGCAACATATACCAAATCACATCCGCCACCGATTGCCGCCATTCCAGAAATGGCCGGAGCTCCAGAATAATCCTTAGATCCTCCAACAATCAGCAATCTTCCATTGTTTCCCTTGTGTGATTTTTCATCCCTGCTTTTAAGCCTTAAAAAGTCACCATAGTTTACAAAGTATTCCGCTTCGAATGGAATTCCAATGTCTGCAGTTACAAGGCCTCCGACAAGTTCCTCATCAGCATCCCTGACACCTGTCTTGATTTTATGGAAACTGATGGTATAATCCGGCACAACAGCCAAATCACTTACCTCACCAGTAAGGGGATCCATTCCTGAAGGCACATCTACACTGATTTTTACACCGTTTGACTGATTAATAACTTCTATTGCCCTTTTAACATTGGTTTGAAGTTTTCCCTTAATTCCAGTTCCCAAAAGACCATCCACGATGACGAATTCAGCCTGCGGGCTTTTGGCAACTTCAGTATTTTCAATATCCTCCAAAGTCTTTAAATTATAAATTGTCAAACGTGACAGTCTTGGTTTCATGTTTTCAAGAATTTCAAAGTTTATTTTGGCTTCTTTTGATCGGATATTCTCCTTTAACATGTAAATATCAACATCATAACCTCTATTTAATAAGTATCTTGCCGCCACAAAGCCGTCTCCACCATTTCCACCGGAACCGGTAAAAATAACTACCTTAACTGGTTTGGAGAATGTGTAAACTGCAATTTTGCCTACCTCTTCTGCCAGAGATTTACCGGCAGATTCCATCAAGCACAATCTTGATAAACCTAAATATTCACAATTATAATCCGTAACCATCATATCGATCGGATGCAAAAAATCACCTTTAAATTAAAATATAAGTATAATATATAAATATACTTATCTTAATTCAAGGAAAAAAGTTTTATGCGAAAAATAACATTTAAAATTTTAACAAAAGTACCTACAAAATATATCGACAACGGTCTGATTTTAATAGCATTCCTCTTTATTTACGGCATTGTTGGTTCTCATTACATAATGAAATTGAATTTTATAGATTCCACCTATTATGCAGTCATTACAATGGCTACCGTAGGCTATGGAGATTTTACTCCCCATACTGGAATTCAAAAGTTGTTTGCAACCACACTGGCAATCGGAGGAGTAGCGTTACTTGCATATGTATTCAATATCATATTAACAAATTTCCAGGAAAAAATGAGCGAATATTCACAGGGAGCAAAAAAGATGAAGGCAATTGAAGTAATGGAAGATTATTATATTATTTGCGGTTATGGAAGAGTAGGAAAAGTAGTTTTTGAGGAATTAATCAATAGAAATCAAAATGTAATAGTTATCGATAAAGACAAGGAAATATGTGAATCCATTGAAGAAAGCGAAAACATTATTGTCATGAATGAGGATGCAATAGAAAACGATTTGATAGCCAAGATTGCTGGCAAAAAATGCAGAAGCGTCATAATCTGTACCGGAGACGATGTCAACAACCTGTTTATTGTAATGACAATCAGGGAATCAAATCCAGATGCATGGATTGTGACAAGAGCAAGCAAACTGGATAATATAAAAAGGCTGAAAAAAGCAGGTGCTGACAAGATTGTTTCTCCCGAAATCATTGGAGGACATGATTTATATTTTGAATCAACAAAACCCCACGTCTTAAAAATAACAGTAAGGCACACAGTAAATGAAATATATGATGAATTTAAAACAATAGCCAATCACGGCTGCACTCTGGAAAACATTGAATATCACCTTCCCGGAATCGAAACCCCTCTCACCCGCCAAATAAAAACAATGAAACTGCATGAAGGCCAGAGATACCAGAACTATTTAAATACTCATGATGACAAAAAACAGGCAATTGAAAACTTATACAATACAGTAAACAATATACATTCTCATCTGATTTCAGGACCAGACAGAGCCACATTCAATAAACTGGTAAAAGAACTGGAAAAGCAGGAAGAAGTAATTGGCATTAACTTAAGCAATGAAGAAATAGCTGAAATAACAAGAAAAGAAATACAATAAGTACAATTATTTGACTATAATTGTACTTTTAGCTGAAATATAGTATTTGTTGTCTCCAGAAAAGATTTCAACATCATAACTACCGACAGTCAGTGATTTAGGGTTGAATCTGGCCACACCATTCGAATCGGTTTTGACCGTGTAAACCACATCTCCAATCTTGATTTTGATTTTAACGTTTTTAACAGGTTTTTTAGTGTTTTTATCTAAAACTGTGATATTGAAAGTTTTTGATTCATTTAGGTCTTTGGTTAATTTTGGAGCCTTGACACTGGTTTGTGTTTTGATTATCTTGTCAATGCTTCCGAAACTGTGAACACCAAGAAGCATCATTGAAGGTGTTTTAGGCAGTTTGTTTTTGGAGAAGAAAGTTCCTTTAAAGTAAATATTGTCTTTTAAATGGCCAGTAGACCTTCCCATCAGATGCCCATTATCATTGGAAGCATATACACTTACGCTTGAAGTTGTTGAACCTTCATTGGTTGTACTTTTCCAATGGAATGCTGTAGCATCCCTTCTGTTGACACCGAATGAATCTGTTGCAAGGATTTTGATTGCTGCTTTTGCGGGATTTTTGGAAAATTTGGTCCACGATCCATGTCTGAATGATGATTTTCCATTTGGAACACTGATGTATTGGCCTGATTTTAACTTGCCTTTATGGATGCTGCTTTTCCATACAATTGCATATTTCCCGTTAGGCGCCTTTATTGCAAAATGACCAATTCCCAATCTTTTCTCATAACCCTGGATTTTTTTAAGAATTGTCATTTTGATTTTTCCAGCCTTTACCATTTTGCCTGCAAGATTTTCAATGGCTTTGTTGATGCCCGCATTGTCCGCTCCTCCTGTTCCAATCATCCAACCGTCTGAAGTAGTTATTGAATGGAAAAAGTATGAATGAGCAGTCTTATATTGTTTTATTGCAGTTCTTCCATGCCATTTACTTGTCTTGATATGCAGAGTGGCGGCATAAGTGGCATCCCTTCTAAAACCGGCTACTCCTTCGGTTTTAGAAACCTGAAGATAAATTGAAGTGCATCCCATCTCGGAAGTTGGTCTGACTGTGAGTTTTGCTTTGGATTTGATTTTCTTGTTTTTCTTGATTGAAGTGACAATCTTATAAGATCCTATCTTAAGGTTCTTTTTCAGGACTGCAATACCTCTCTCGTCAGTTGTTGCATAATACTTTTTATACTTGTTATGTCCCATGTAAACCTTAAACATTACCTTTACTCCCTTAATTGGAGTTTTGGTAATTTTGTTGAAAACCTTAGCCTTAAAGTACAGTCCTGAATCCACAAAAGTCTTATAATTGCTAGTCTTTATAGCAAAAGGAGCATTTTTAACAGTGACAATAACATTGGCCACACTTGCAGTATAGTTGGCATCACCATCGAATTTTATTGTGGCTTTGTAGGTATTCGGCTTCAAATCAAGTTTCAAAACCACCTTACCGAAATTATCGGTCATTTTATTATAGATTTTGTCATTAATGAAAATGGAAACCGGTTTGTTGGCAATCGGCTGGTTGCTAGTGTCTTTCAGATATCCGACCAATTCCGCATTTTCCTTATGATATGTTGTCACATCCTTACTTTCCATTTTCGTATTCACTTGAGGATTCTGGATGATTTGCGAAGATTCATTTACAATGCTTTCAGCAATGGGGATTTCAATATCCTGAGAGGGAACTGCAACATCTTCAGTAATATTTTCATCGGCTGAAACGACTGTAACAGTTAGAAGAATTAAAATCAGGAATGGAATTATTAAAAATGATTTTTTAAAATCCATAATATCATCAAGTAATGAAAATAAGTTAAATATTGAAAAAATAGAAAAGAAGAGAGTTAAACTCTCTAGAATAAATCTTGTAAGTGGATTTGGTAAGGACCTAAGCTTCCGCCGTAGTTACCAGCACCGATTTCAATTACACCCGGCACTTGACAAGCAGCTTCGATACCTGCTTTCATAGCAGCCTTAACGGATTCTTCGTCAACACCGTCAATAACGATTTCCATGTTTCCGAATACGTTTTCTGGTAATTCAGTTTCTACTTGGTCTTTTAAAGTTACACATTCTTTTTCGTTGGTGGATGCACTCATGAAAGAGTATTTGGAACCTGTTTTGGAACCAGAAGCAACCATACCACCTGAGAATGGAGTGATTACGCCAGCAACAGCGTGAATAGCATCAACAGCAGCTTCAGCAGCAACAATGGAAGCCATTTGACTGTCAGCCATAATGAAGAAGTTTCCACCAGCTACTCCGTCTTTGTATCCCATTTCATCTTCTACTAAAAAGTCACCAGACATAATAGGAATTACGTGCAT
>JAUNXD010000026.1 GCA_030539985.1 Methanobrevibacter sp. | reverse complement strand
ACGGAAGAGCACCTGCAGTGGCTACAGGTATTTCAAGAGCTGAAGACAATGCAATTGTAATGAGTTACCAAGGAGACGGGGACCTAGCTTCAATCGGTTTGAATGAAACATTACAGGCTGCCAACCGTGGAGAGAAGATGGCAGTGTTCTTCGTGAACAACACAGTTTACGGAATGACCGGTGGACAAATGGCTCCAACCACTCTAATCGGTGAAAAAACCGTCACTTGCCAAACCGGAAGGGATCCTGACTATGCAGGACACCCAACCCACATGTGTGAATTGATCAACACATTGAAGGCACCTGTATTCATCGAAAGGGTATCCCTTGCAAACCCATTGAAAATCAGACTTGCAAAATACGCAATCAAACAGGCCTTGACCATTCAAAGGGATGGAAAAGGCTATTCATTTGTTGAAGTCCTATCACCTTGTCCTACCAACTTAAAACAGGATGTTGCAAGTGCACAAAAATTCATTGAAGAACAAATGGAGAAGGAATTCCCTGTTAAAAACTTCAGAAACAATCTATATGATAAAGAGCCTGTTCAAAGACCTGCAAGTGACTTTTCAACTGAATCATTGGATAAAATATTTAACGTTACAAGAGACGATGATTCCGGCTATGTGGATGACGAAAGCATCAAACCAACAAGCATCAAGGTTTCCGGATTCGGAGGTCAGGGAGTATTAAGTGCCGGTTTAACAATAGCTCAGGCTGCCTGTGCTGAAGGAAAGCATGTCTCATGGTATCCAAGTTACGGACCTGAACAGAGAGGTGGAAAATCCAACTGTTCAGTTGTTATTTCAAACGAAACAATAGGAACCCCTGTTGTTGATGACATTGACGTTCTTATTGCTTTAAACAAACCTTCACTTGAACAGTTCTCACAGGACATTAAAGATGGAGGAGTTATTCTTTACGATTCACATATCGGTGAATTTGAAACCGACAGAGACATTAAGGTCATTGCAATGCCTTGTGTAGATATAGCAGAAGAACATGGTAATGCCAGAACTGCAAACACTGCACTTTTAGGTGCATTGACTGAACTGACTGATGCCTTAAAACGTGAATCTTATGAAAATGCTATTCGTGAAATGTTTGCATCCAAACCTAAAGTCATTGATGTGAATATTGAAGTTTTAGAAGCGGGAGCTGAATGGCTAAAAAACAATTCATAGCGTGATTTGATGACTTATAAAGAAAATGCTAAAAATTATATAGAAAACTATGGTTTAGGTATAGGGGATAAAATCAAAGTCAACAAGGAGGACATTTCCTATACTGGTATTTTACTTGACAGGCCAGAAGATGCAGATGACGGTTATCTTGTAATTAAATTATCAAGCGGTTACAATATTGGTGTGGCCATTGAAAACACAACTGCAGAACTCATTGAAAAAGGGGAAAAACCAAAAATAGGATTTGGAGAAACTGAAATTCCTCATGACGATTCAAAGCAGAACATTTCAATAGTTTCAACCGGAGGAACAGTATCCTCTGTTATCGATTATAGGACAGGTGCTGTCCATCCTGCATTTACCGCATCAGATCTGGTTAAAGCAAATCCTGAACTTTTGGATTATGCAAACTACAACGTGAAGGCATTATATAATATATTAAGTGAAGATATGAAACCTGAATACTGGGTTAAGGCGGCTGAGGAAATTGCCAATGACATTTCTGATGGTGCTGACGGCGTTGTGATAGCTCACGGTACAGATACAATGCATTATACTTCAGCAGCATTGAGCTTCATGCTGAAAACACCTGTTCCAATTATCATTACAGGAGCACAGAGAAGTTCAGACAGACCTTCAAGTGATGCCAACATCAACCTGATCGATTCTGTGGTTGCCGCCAAATCAGACATTGCGGAAGTATGCGTCTGTATGCATGGAAGCCTGAACGATGAGTATACCTACCTTCACAAAGGAACAAAGGTCAGGAAAATGCACACTTCTAGAAGAGATACCTTCAGAAGCATTAACGCACAGCCAATAGCTAAAATCCAAAACAAACTGGTTGACATCAATCCTGAATATGCATATACCAAACGTGGTGAAAACGAATTGGAATTGAATACCTCCATTGAAGAGAAAGTGGGATTCATTAAAAGTTTCCCTGGAATTTCCAAGGATTACATTGAATATCATATTGATAAAGGTTATAAAGGTCTTGTCATTGAAGGAACAGGTCTTGGACATGTTCCGAATGACTTGATTGATTCATTCAAAAGAGCACAGGATGAAAACATTCCAGTAATCATGACATCACAATGCCTTTATGGAAGGGTGAATATGAACGTTTACTCTACCGGACGTAACATTTTGGATGCTGGAGTGATATCCGGATTGGATATGATCCCAGAAACTACCTACGTCAAATTATGCTGGGCATTAGGTCAAAGTGACGATTACACAAAAGTAAAAGAGATTATGCAAACTAATGTTGCAGGTGAATTTTCAGAGAAATCGACAATTAAGGATTTCTTGAATTAAGGAGCTGTTAATATGGATTACGAAAAATTAGGATTGAAAATGGGACTTGAAATTCACCAACAATTAAATAGTGAACATAAATTATTCTGTCCATGTAAAACAGAACTTGTTGATGATGATTTTGACCAACTCGTTCAAAGAAAATTAAGGCCAACCCAATCAGAGCTTGGAGAAATCGACAGAGCAGCATTGCAGGAATCCTTAAGAGGCCTCAATTTCAAATATGAAAACTTTGCCAAACACACTTGTCTTGTTGAAAACGATGATGAACCTCCTCACAGTTTAAACGAAGAGGCATTGGACATTTGTATTGTTATTGCATGTTTGATGAATATGCATATTGTTGATGAATTCCACACTATGCGTAAACAGGTTATTGACGGAAGTAACACAGGAGGATTCCAAAGAACAGGTATGGTTGCAACTGACGGTTATCTTGACACTCCTTACGGTAGAGTCATTATTGAAAGTTTAGGATTAGAGGAAGATGCTGCAAGAAGAGTTGAAACCAAAGACGGTTTCACCGAATTCAGACTGGACAGATTAGGTATACCTTTAGCTGAAATTACAACAGACCCTTCAATGCACCATCCTGATCAAGTAAGGGAAGTTGCATATATGCTTGGTCAAATATTGAGAAGTACCAATGTTAAAAGGGGACTCGGTACAATCAGACAGGATTTGAACATTTCCATTGCCGAAGGTGCACGTGTTGAAATAAAAGGTGTGCAGGACTTGGATTTAATGGCTGAAATTGTTAATCGCGAAGTTCAAAGGCAATTAGCTTTAATTGATATTAAAAAAGAGCTTAATTCAAGAAATGCTGAAGTGCTTGAAGATATTCATCATTTAGATGAATTGCTCAAAGATACCGAATCCAAAATCCTAAAATCAGCTGAAACAATTAAAGCTGTTGTGCTCAAAGGATTTGATAGTTTAATCGGTCGTGAAGTACAGCCTGGAAGAAGATTCGGTACTGAAATCGCCACTTATGCTAAAAAACGTGGCGTTGCAGGTATTTTCCACTCTGATGAATTGCCCGCTTACGGAATTACACAAGAGGAAGTTGACAAAATCACTGAATTTTTAAACATTGGGGATGAAGATGCATTCATCATTGTTGCACATAATGAAGATATAGCCGTTTCCGCACTTGAAGAAGTAAAAAGAAGAGCAAACCTAGGTTTAGAGGGTGTTGTTGAAGAGACAAGAAAAGCGCTTGATGACGGAAACACCGAGTACATGAGGCCTCTTCCAACCGCAAATAGGATGTATCTTGAAACTGATATTCCGTTGTTTAAGATTACACAAGACAGGATTGAACCTATTGCAAGTAACTTGCCTGAATTGCCTGACGAAAAACAGGCAAGAATCATTGAAGAGTACAAGTTAAGTGAAGATTTGGCAACACAACTCGTCAAAAGGCAAGAAGCTGATATGTTTGAAGATATTTTAGCTGATGTTGATGTTGATGCAACTCCTGTTGCTTCACTTCTTGCATATGACTTACGTGAAATCAAAAGGGAAGGTCATGACATAAATGTTTTAACATTAGATCACTTTAAATGTATTTTCACTCTTTTGGCGGATGGTAAAATTGCAAAAGACAGCGTGAGAAAACTTGCAGTTGAAACAATCAAAACACCTGATGCTGACATAGCAGAAATCGCCGAGAAAAACAATTTGGTAATGATGAGTGATGAAGACGTGACTAAAATCATTTCAGACATTGTTTCACAAAATGAAGGAATGATTAAAGAGCGTCAAATGGGTGCTATGGGTCCTTTAATGGGAATGTGTATGAAACAACTCAAAGGAAAAGCAGACGGTGGTCTTGTAAACAAGATTGTTCGTGAAGAAATTCAAAAATTATTATAAGGAGACTCAACCGAGTTTCCCAAAATCTCTTTTTTTAGTAAAATTATCTTTTTTTACTAACCAATTCAGTTTTTCCATCCCGTTTATTCCAGTACGTGTTCAATGACATTCCACAATTAATGCATCGCACGGCATCATCCTTGTTTGGATAACTGCAGTAGAAACATTGATTTGTCAAATAATCACAACCAATCGAGGATTTCCGATAATTCTTCTTCATCAATCAGACCGCTTTCCAAATCATCAAGGCCATAACCATTGTCTCTCAGTGCATCCTCAACCTTATCCCTGTCATATTCCCTGCCATCTATTTCAATCAGGTTATCCTCATCGCTGTCTGTTGAGCTCGGATAGTAACTGCAATAAGGACAATACGGTTCGCCTTCATCTACAAAGCTGCCGCATTGCGGACATATTCCCATGTTTAACACCTCTAAATCAAATCGTCAACAATCTCTGAGGCGGATTCAACCATCTTCGGACAGAAATCTCTAAAGAGATTATTTTCTTTTGCATATCTAACGCCTTTTTCGGTGCTTATGTCACAGTTCAGCAAGTCACGACATATGTATGATCCGTGTTTGGCTTTAAACTCATCCAGAAATTTCTCACATACTTCATCGCTTCGGGATTTGTCATCACCATATTTCAAGCCCAATACCATCAGCGCACCGGTGCAGGCACCGCACACTTCCCCTTTTCTCATTCCGCTTCCAAAGCATGTACCGATTTTTAAGGCATCCTCTTTTGAAACACCTAAATCCTGTGAAAAAGCTGCAAAAACAGCCTGTGAACACATGTAACCCTCTTCAAATAATTGTACTGCATCTTCTATATTGCTCATAATACTTAATTTAAATTAACATTTATATTAAAATAACTAATCAAACCATTAATTTTAATTAGCATTTAAAAAATAAATTAATCTAACTACAGTGAGGTAAAAACATGAACGAATATGATATCATTATTATCGGAGCAGGACCTGGCGGATTGACTGCAGGGATTTATGCAGGCCGTCAGGGAACTAAAAACTTAATTATCGACAGAGATATGGCTGGAGGATTAGGCCGTGAAGTCCCCCAGATGGAAAACTACCCTGGTTTTGATAATATTTCCGGTTTGGAACTTATTGAAAAAATGAAATCACAGGCAATCAAAAACTGTGATTTGAAGGAAATGGAGGAAGTTACTGAAATTATTAAAACAGATGATGACTATCGCTTTGCCGTTAAAACCAACAAGGACACCTATCACTCAAAAACCATAATACTTGCAACCGGAAGTTCACACAGACACCTGAAAGTTGCAGGAGAGGAAGATTTCAAAGGAAAAGGCGTAAGTTACTGTGCAACCTGCGACGGATTTTTCTTTGCAGGACGTGACATCGTCATGGTTGGCGGAGGAAACAGTGCCCTTCAGGAGGCATTATACCTTAAAAATTTAGGTGCAAACGTAACAGTAATCCATAGAAGAGATGAATTCAGAGCCCAAAAGCACCTGCAAAACCAAATTAAAGAAGTTGGAATACAGACAATCCTCAACGCTACAGTTGAAGAAATAAAAGGAGATATGATGGTAGAATCAGTAATACTTAAGGATACACAGACTGGAGAGGTGACTGAGCATCCGACAAATGGGGTTTTCATTAGCGTAGGATATATTCCTCACACTGAACTTGCAAAACAGTTAGATGTGAATTTGGATGAAACCGGACACATCATTATAGATAAAAAGCAAAAGACAAATGTTGAATATGTTTATGCAATCGGTGATGTTTGCATTGGGCTTAAACAGTGGGTTGTAGCATGCGGAGAAGGTGCAGTTGCTGCAACTTCCGCATTTGAAGACATTCAAAATTAATTATATCTGTCATTCAAGAACATGTAGATGAAAAATGCAATAACCAACACTACAATTACTGGCAATAACCACATAAATACTTTAAGTACCAATACCGCAATCAATATTGCGATTATAATAAATATTAAATCTTGAAGTTCCATGTAACAATGATTTATCAAATATCATATATAAACTTTAAGTGAAAATGTTGCGATTATTAAAAACATATAATAAATAAAAAAACCAAAAATAATATTATTATATTTTGATGGAGTATAACATGACAATTTTAGTAGTTAATAATAAAGGTCAATATAATCATAGAATCGCTAGAAGTTTACAATACCTTCAAATTCCATCCGAACTCATCTCAAACGATTTGAGCATCGAAGAAATCGAAGCTAAAAATCCGATAGGATTGATTTTAGGTGGAGGACCTTCCCTTGAGGGTGCAGGTTTGAGTGAAGAATACATTAAACATTTCGACATTCCGATTCTTGGAATTTGCCTTGGCCATCAATTGATTGCTAAAACATATGGTGGAGAAGTTACTACATCAGATACCGAAAGTTATGCTCAAGTTAAAATTAATATTAACAATGATGAAAACTTATTTAAAAGTCTAGCCCCTGAAATGGATGTTTGGTCATCACATAAAGATGAAGTGAAAACCATTCCAGAGGATTTTGAAATCCTGGCCAGTTCCAATTTATGTGATGTTGAATCATTCAAACATAAAGATAAGGACGTGTATGGAATTCAATTCCACCCAGAAGTGCATCATACTCCAAAAGGAGACATGATTTTTAAAAATTTCTATGAAATCTGTAAAAAATAGGTGTAATAATGATTGACAATGCTGACGATTTAAGAGACAAGGCAAATGAATGTAAAACAGGTTTAAAAAAACAATTTGTTAACATTCCAATCGGTGATGAAGAATATGGATTTAGAATCTCCGGAATTGGTCAAAAATCTGTTAAATTAGAAAAATATGTTAAATTTGATGATATCTTTGAAGCCATTGAATCCGGTAACGACAATGGTCTTGAAGCAATGATTAAACAAATTATTGAAGATTACGAAGAAGAAGATGAAGAGGAATAAAATGTTAAGTCCTAAAGAATTTATTGAAGACGCAATTCAAAAAATCAAAGACCAAATTGGTGATGAAAAAGCAATTATCGCTTTATCCGGAGGAGTGGACAGTTCCGTTTGTTCAGTACTTGTTCAAGAAGCAATCGGAGATAATTTAACTGCAGTCTTTGTAGACCATGGTCTTTTAAGAGAAGGTGAAGTTGAACAGGTAACCAACACATTCAAAGACAGACTAAACTTTAAATTTGTTGACGCTTCCGATGAATTTATGGATCAGCTCGCAGGCGTTGAAGATCCAGAAGAGAAAAGAAAAATAATCGGAAGAGTATTCATTGAAGTATTTGAAAGGGAAGCAATCAAATCAGGTGCTAAATTTTTAGTTCAGGGAACCATTGCTCCGGACTGGATTGAAACCAAAGGTGAAATCAAATCTCATCACAACCTTGCCCTTCCAAGTGGAATGGAACTTGAATTATGTGAACCGATCCGTGACCTGTACAAGGATGAAGTAAGGGAAATCGGTGATGAATTGGACTTGCCTGCAACTACAGTTTACAGACAACCTTTCCCCGGACCGGGACTTGGAGTACGTGTTGTCGGAGCACTTACAAGAGAAAATGTTGAAATCTGCAGAAAAGCAAACAAAATCGTTTGTGACGAAATTGAAGCTGCAGGAATCGATAAAGACGTATGGCAATACTTCGCAGTATTGACCGACACCAAAGTTACAGGAGTTAAAGGGGACCAAAGAGACTTCGGATATCTTGTTATTGTCAGGGTCGTCAATTCAATTGACGCCATGACCGCATCCGTTGCGGAACTTCCTTGGGATGTTGTTCAAACCATTTCAAAAAGAATCACTTCTGAAATCTCTGAAGTTACCCATGTCGCTTTATCAGTTAGTGACAAGCCACCTGCAACCATCGAATTCTGTTAAAAATACTTTTTAGTATTTTTACTTTTTTACTTTTTTTAGAAAATTATGAAAACCACAAAAAATGCATATTTAGCCAAATTAACAGAACAAATCCAGATGAAATCTGTTAAGGTTGGAAAAAACCTAGAAGGAACAACCCCTCCATCAGTATTTATCGGAAGATGGTCGTACCCTAAAGTATATGCCGGACCCATGATGAGTTCACAAATGGGAGATACACATATAATGGATTCTCCTGAGGAGTGGCTCGGCCAAAACAAAACACAGGATGAGATTATTAATTACAGGATGAATCTTGTTAGGGGAAAGCAGTTAATCAAAATCGATGATTTGGAAAATCCATTTGTTGAAAAACTGCAGGACATTTCCCTTGCATCAAAGTCAATCGACAGCGAGGCAACCTTCGGCAAAAGGCCAAGAGGATCAATGCTTACAGAAGACAGCATGCCCCATGGTCCAAGTGCCGTGATTGAAAAATTTGACATTGATGCAGTCAGATGGGACAGACAACTGGAAAAAACATTCTATGATACTGATTTAAAGGCAACCGAAGCAGTTTTGAATCTGCACAATAAGGATGTTCCATTTACTGCAATGCAAAAGGCATTTTCTGTTGGTGCAATCGGTACAAAAAACAAAAGGAAGCTTGTTCCGACACGCTGGTCAATAACTGCATGTGATTCGACACTTGCGGATTTGTTCCTGAAGGAAGTGAGGAAATTCGAAATATTGGACACTTATAGGGTCTATGAATTCGGTGCACTGAATAATTATTACATTATTATACTTACCCCTACGGAATGGGAATATGAATGGTATGAGGCATTCATCAAACTTATGAAAAACGAGGAACTAATATTTTCAGATTATGAAACCAATGGCGGTAAAAAGGAATATTCAATTGTCGGAGGATGTTACTACACTGCAAAAATGGCAGTATTGGATTATCTGATGAACATCAAAAGACAGTCAGGACTGGTGATTTTAAGAGAAGCCTATGACGGATATGTTCCATTGGGAGTTTTTAATGTAAGGGAAAACATAAAAGAGGCTATGCTTAGACCATATCTGGAATTTGAAACTCTCGAGAAATGTCTGGAATATGCAGGAACCAAACTGAAAATACCAATCAGCAGATATGTCAAACAGGGAACCTTATTAAATGAAATGCTTCACACAAAGCAGACCACATTAGATATGTACTTTAAAAGTGAGAACAATGTTTAAGTTTAAAACCCCCTCAGAAAAAACTTTGGAAGTGATGTCTGAAGTTGCAAAAGGAAATATTGAAAAGGATTATGAAGAAAGCTGCATCAATAAAATTAAAGATTTGACTGCTAAAGAGCATGCAAGAATCACTTCAAGTGGGAACAACAGCATTTTCATTGCGCTTTCTGCGATTGAGGGAGACATCATCATCCCTGATCAGGGAGGATGGCACGGATTTAAACAGATTGCACGATTCCTAAATAAGAATATAGTAACCCTAAAAACCGATTTGGGCCTAATCAATACCGATTATTTGGATGAATTGGAAGTGAATGAATCTTCAGCTTTGATATTTACAAGTTTTGCAGGATATGCTGCAGAGCAGGATGTCAAGTCAATCAGCAGATACTGCATGGAAAATGACATATTAACAATTGAAGATGCGTCAGCGGGAATTGGTGACAGTGAAAACAGATTGGGAAAAAATTCAGACATCATTCTTGCATCAACAGGTTCACCAAAAATAATCAATGTCGGAAGCGGAGGATTTGTTGCAACCGATGATGAGGGCATTTTCAAAAAAACTGCAATGCCTCAAAAATTAAGCAAAACATCCCAAATTATATGCAGTGGTATAGATAATGAACTGTCAAATGTAGAAAATAACCTTGAAGTTTCATTAAATGCAACAAACCATGTAAAAAAACACATACCTGATGCAATCCATCAAAGTAAACGAGGGCTTAATGTAATAATACCTCATGACAATGCAAAGTCAATATGTTGGGATTTGAAAAAAATGTTAACAACAGACAAAAGCGGATTCATAACAACATGCCCGAATTATAATCGCATAAAACAAAAGGCAATATGTGTGGAA
The DNA here is from genome assembly GCA_030539985.1 of Methanobrevibacter sp. GTDB lineage: Archaea > Methanobacteriota > Methanobacteria > Methanobacteriales > Methanobacteriaceae > Methanocatella. Next base: position 2,165 of record JAUNXD010000026.1, on the reverse strand, counting down.
ATAAAAAATCTTGATTATTCATGCCTCAAAAAAGAGAACTTGGATATCATCATCGATACGGTCAATAATCAACTGTGAGTTTAGTTATCCTGTCAATGATTATATCCTCAACAGAAATGCATGAAAGTTCCACATCACTGATTTTATAAATGTCAATCAGTTTTTCAACATCAGCAACCAGAACATTTTCATCCAATGTGAACATTGAAGACAGCTGGCGAGTGTAATCTTTTGAATTTATTAAAATGGCGCAAAGATTCATATTGCCCTCCTTTAGACCCATCATCTTAAATGCCTTTGAAATCTGTCTTTGACCGGAGCATCTCAAGACTATTTCAACGTTGATGTCATTTGCCAAATTTTCACCACGCTGAAAAGCCAAGAATGCCTGGTTAACGCCATGAATTATATGATTTTTAGATGCAACGGAATCCGCATTCAAAAGTTGAATGATTTCACCATCTTGCTTGATGGAATTGATTTTATCAAGGGTGTCTCCCACAGAATCGATTGATGCCCTGAAACCTAATATTTTAATATTGTCCATATACATGTTAATCCCTTAATAAACGATTCACTCCAGCGATGTATGCCTTGACACTTGCATTGATAATGTCCGCTTCAGTACCTCTGGCGGAAACTACCTTATCACCTTTTTGAAGCTTGATGATTACATCAATGAAAGCATCAGTACCTCCAGTAATTGCATCTACGTGATACTCAATTAAATCTATGTCTTTAAATATATCCAAAGACTTTAAAGAATTGATTGCTGCATCAACAGGACCCAAACCAACGCCAGCATTAAGTATTTCCTCTTCATCGACAGTGATTTTAACCGATGCAGTAGGCATTACCTTATTGCCTGAAACAATGGTAAGCTCATCCAATTTGATTCTATCCTCATGATTGATTTGCAAAACATTATCTGCAATTACCTGCAAGTCCACATCGGTAACGGTTTTACCCTTATCTGCCAAATCCTTAATGTCATCACAAATCTGTTTAAGCTGAACATCATCAACATTCAATCCCCATTCCTTTAAACGGTTATTAAGTCCATGAGTACCCATATGTTTACCTATGATGAACTTACGTTTGCGACCAACAAGTTCAGGAGTCATAGGTTCATAAGTGGCGGAATTTTTAATGATTCCATCAGAATGAATACCTGATTCATGGGCAAAGGCATTTTCACCAACAATTGCCTTATTTGGCTGAATATACACCCCAGTTGATCTTGCAACCAGTTTGGAAATATCATAAATTTCATTGATTTTAATATTAGTTGAAAATTCAGGAAGCAATCTGTCTATACTAACTATACATTCTTCAAATGAGGTGTTTCCTGCCCTTTCACCAATACCGTTAATAGTGGTATGAATTTCAGATGCTCCTCCTTTTATAGCAGACAATGTATTGGCAACTGCAAGACCGAAATCGTTATGGCAATGACAGGATATAGGTGCTTTCAAACCATTCAATTTATCAAAAAGTTCAAATGATGAATCCGGTGTCAATATTCCAACAGTATCACAAACACATAACCTATCGGCATCATGGTCTATCGCATTTGAGAAAACGCTTTTTAAAAAATCAAAATCACTTCTGGATGCATCTTCCGCCGAAACCTCAACGATTAAACCGTGATCCTTACAGTAATCTATAGCAGAATTGGATAAATCAATGAGATTATCACGAGTGGTATTTAACTTATCTGAAATATGCAAATCAGAAGTCGGAACAACCAGATTTACAGCATCAACATCACACTCAAGACAATAATCAATATCAACAGTTAAAGGTCTTGAAAAACTTAAGATTTCAGCATCAAATCCCTGTTTGGTAATTTCTTTAATGGAATCCCTTTCACCTTCAGAAGTTATTGCAGAACCGGCTTCAATATAATCGACACCAATTTCATCTAATTTAACTGCAATTCTTAATTTTTCTAAAGGAGTTAAAGAAACACCCGGAGTCTGTTCACCATCTCTTAATGTAGTATCCAATACTTTAATAATCATAAAAATCACTGAAAAATTGCAATAGAGGTATTATGCATAAGAAAAATAAACCGATACGAAAAAAAGTAAGTAATAATTGTAATAGAGAAAGCTTGCAGCGAAATGAAATTCCCATAGAAAACCATAGTACACAAACAAAAC
>JAUNXD010000200.1 GCA_030539985.1 Methanobrevibacter sp. | reverse complement strand
TCCAAATATTCTAAGTCCTTTTTCCAATATCTTTCTTGTATTAACAGATACATTAAACTCAGAAACTCCTAAAAGGGATACAGTGCCTTCAGGATTGATTGTTTCAATAATCTGGTTAATAGCATCATTTGCACTTGATGTGCCAACACATTCAAAGGCATGGTCTATGCTGATATCTTCAGGCACTTCACTTGCCAGATAGATATTATCTGCAAAAGAAAACATGCTAAGCTTTTCTGTATGCAAACCTATTACAATTATTTCAGAATCTGGAAACATCATCTTTAAGCAAAGGGCAGTGATATATCCAAAACTGCCATCTCCCCAAACGGCAATGGTATTTCTACGGCTATGGGAAAATTTCAAAAATCTTGAAATTGCATGAACGCTTACAGAAATAAGTTCAATAAAAGAAGCCACTTCAAGATTGATATCATCCGGAAGCTTGATTAACCTATCAACACTAAGAGAAACATATTCCTCCATAAATCCATCAGAACCGCTTGATCTAAATTTACTGGACTCCCTGTAGTTTTCTCCATAGAATTCATCATCTCTTTGAGGAAGATTTGGAATCATTACAACATTGTCCCCAACATTGTAAGTTCCAGTATTGTCCTTTACAATTGTACCTATGGATTCATGAATCAGAGCCATAGGTAATTTCTGTTCAATGACCTCTGGCGCCCTTTTGCCATAGTAATACCTTTGATCGGCTTTACATATTGAAAGATATGTGGGTCTGACGATAACTCCCTTTTCCAAATCCAAATCCGTATAAACCTCTTCCAAAAGCTTTGGAGCCACTAACCTGTATACTATGTTTATCACAAAAATCCCCCTAAAATCATATATACATTAAACCTTCTCATAAATAAAAATATTTATAAGCTAATTACATGCAATAATTTGAAAAAAAAATTTAAATATTGAAATCATATAAATTTACTGTTTGTTCACTTGATTCAGCATCAGACACATTCAATTTGGCATCCTTTATAATGCTGTTTGCTACCTTTAAGTCATAAGGATAGGTAATCTTGATGTTAAATACTTCTCCTTTAACAATAGCTACCTCTTCACCATTCAATACAAATATCTTTGCAGCATCAGTTAAAGTGCTTTTCTCTTCATCTGATAATTTTTCATAAGCTTCCTTAAGCTTTAAGATCTTAAATGTCTGAGGAGTCTGGCCCTGATACATGCAGTTCCTATTTGGTATATTAGAAATAAGGCCGTGATCTTCAGATACAACAATTGTATCTGTTGCAGGGATTACGGTATCGCATGCTCCAACTTCCAAGGTCTTCTCAATATTTTCCATGATAATTCTATGTGTAACAAATGGACGTACTGAATCATGGGTTAATATAATGTCATTCTCATCAATTTCAAAATTCTCTTCTATATAAGAAATCGCATTCATGATTGTATCATTACGAAGCTCTCCACCTTCAATTACAACAATATTAGAAGAATTTGGGAAATATTGATTAATTAAATCCTTTGTATGGCTTAGCCAATATCTATGAACCAAGACAATTATCTCATCAATCTTGCTATTTAATGAAAACTTTTCAACTGTTTGGATAATAATCGGCTTGTTCCCTAATTTTAAAAACTGTTTAGGCTTATCAATTTCGCCCATTCTGTTTCCATCGCCACCTGCCAAAATAGCTGCAAAAATCATTCTTCTTCCCCCAGTCTCATAATAAAAAAAGTCTTATAGTTTTGTTAAAAAATTATCTAAAATCGCTCTGGACTTTTTTATCAACCTAAAATTCTACTATTGAAACTATCTAATATTCATAATTTATTTTACATATTATAAAAAATTAACTATAATAAATTAATAGGCAGATTCAAAAACTTTGTTGATAAAAATGAAAACTGGGATTTTATTTATAATAAATAAATAAATCAACAAGGTTTTTTAAAGAGCCAAATTAATAGGCAGATTCAAAAACTTTGTTGATAAAAATGAAAATTTAAATTTATATATATTACAAGAGTGTTGTCCTGTGTAAACATTACTGCAATAGCAGAAACTACGCTTGCTAAAGTCATATATTGATTCTATTTTTAGATTATTCTTAATTAACATTCTGTTAATCATTAAATTCCAATCAATCTCTTCTAAACAAGTCTCTTGTATATACCTTATCGGCAACATCACCAAGAACATCCATGTCAAAACGATTGGCAATAATGACATCGCTTTCACTCTTGAAACGTTCAAGGTCATTCACCACTTCAGACCTCAGGAATTCTGAACCGTCCTCCAATGTAGGCTCGTATATGATTATAGGAATTCCTTCAGCCTTTATATGGCTCATGACTCCCTGTATTGCAGAAGCTCGGAAGTTATCACTATTGCTTTTCATGGTAAGGCGGTAAACACCAACAGTTTCAGGGTTTCTTGAAATAATCTGATCTGCAATGAATTCCTTTCTCACCGAATTGGAACGAACAACAGCTTCTATCATGGTCTGTGGAACATCCTTGTAATTTGCAAGCAATTGTTTTGTATCCTTTGGAAGACAATATCCACCATATCCAAATGATGGATTGTTGTAATGGCCTCCGATACGAGGATCCAGACATACTCCATCTATTATCATCTGTGTGTCAAGGCCTTTGGTCTGGGCATAGGTGTCAAGCTCATTGAAATAGCTGACTCTTACTGCAAGATATGTGTTTGCAAAAAGCTTGATGGCTTCTGCTTCTGTAAGATGTGTAAGCAGCACAGGGATATCCTGCTTTAAAACGCCTGTTCTTTTCTCTTCTTCCCTTGCACCCTCTAAGAGGAGATCTGCAAACATCTGTCCTTCCTCCATCTGATTATCATCACATCCAACAACTATTCTGCTTGGATGGAGATTGTCATAAAGAGCCTTTGATTCACGAAGGAATTCTGGAGAGAATATGATATTATCTATTCCATACTTTTCACGAACAGATTCTGTATAGCCTACTGGAATTGTTGATTTTATAACCATGAGAACATCTGGATTGACTTTGAGAGTGCATTCAATTGCATCTTCAACAGCTGAAGTGTCAAAGAAATGATTGACATCATCATAATTGGTGGGAGTAGCTATGATAACCAGATCCGCATCGCCATAAGCAGCTTCCTTGTCGGTAGTTGTAAATAGATTGAGTGTTCTTTCACCTTCACGCACTTCTTTAAAGAACCTTTCTATTTCATCATCCTGGATTGGACTGATAAACTGATTCAGCATTTCCGCTTTTGACTCTGTTGTTGTAATAGCTGTGACATCATGTTTCTGGGCTAAAAGAACGGCAAGTGAAAGA
>JAUNXD010000199.1 GCA_030539985.1 Methanobrevibacter sp. | reverse complement strand
CTTCTGATATCCTTCATCATTTTCGTCTATTATGATATAGCTGTTCGCCTCAACCATTGACCTAATAATACCAGAACCTCTGTTCAGCACATGCTTTGCATGGGTATCGTCACTGACCGCACGGATGAAATCTGTCCTTCCAAGCTGTGAAGGTATCTTAAGCTCAGAGATTCTTTCAACAACATGATAATCAAAAGCCCTTCCCTGCATTTCAAAGAGATATTTCCTTGCAAACATATCAAACTGAGACATTGCAGCTACAGGCTGGCCTGAAAATGTGAAAATCATTTTATTATTGACAATTCCAGCACCTGCAGGCTTTCCAGGCCTGATGGCTACACCATGAAACAGTATCTCACCGATATCATCAACAACATCCAAAACAACATCACCCTTACTGATTGCTGTCCCGCCTGTGGTCATGATAACATCATAATCATTTGAAGCTTCAAGAATAGCTTCCTTAACCTCATCAAATGTATCTCCAGCATAATCAATATCTGCAACAGCTCCTGAATCCTCAACCATTGCCTTGATTGTAAACTGATTAGAATTAATAATTTTTGCCTTGTCGATTTCCTCTTTGGTAGGTTCAACCAACTCATTGCCTGTGATAATGATTTTAACTCTCGGTTTCCTGTAAACCTTTACTGTATCATAACCTGCTGAGGCAATCAAACCCAATTCCTGATATCTGATGAATGTATTCTTGTCTAAAATCTTTTGGCCTTTCTCGATATCCTCGGATTTCGGAGATATGTTTTCGCCTGGAGTGACCTGAGAATAGATTGTCAAATCATCTCCATCGGTTGTAGTATATTCCTTCATCAAAACCGCATTGGCGCCGTCAGGAATAGGTGCACCGGTAGCTATAACAATAGCTTCATTTTCATTGACCTTTTTATCAGTGAAATCTCCAGCACCTATTGCATCAACAATCTTGAACTCCTTTGGTGAGGATTGTCCTGCACCGAAAGTGTCCTCTGCAATAAGTGCAAATCCGTCCATTGCTGATTTATCAAATGGTGGTGAATCATGAAATGCAATAATGTCTTCAGCCAATACCCTCTTGTGAGCATCATGAATGGAAATCTCTTCTATGTCAGATACCTTCTGATTATCGGATATTAGCTTTATAGCATTTTTTAATGAATCAAGTTTTGATAAAAACACTTTAACTCCCCCAAATTAGAATCATACCATGTATTTTTCAATAACACCATGATACGCATCATTTAAGTCTTCAAAACTGAATTCATGTCCATTAACATTTAATGAAGTGCCTTTAACTTCACCAATTACATCGCATGGAACATCGATTTTTGCCAAAATGTCATCCAAAGCATCCTCTTTAACAGTGAGTAAGTATCTTGCATGACTTTCTGAATATAACAATTGAATCTTGTCCAGCTCATCATCTGTCAAGTTTACATCACAACCCAATCCAGACTTGATAACCATTTCTGACAATGCAACAGCAAGACCTCCTGCTGAAACATCATGAACTGCTGTAATATTTTTATCCTTATCATTAGAGATTAAATCCAATACACATTGACCGTTGGCAACTTCCTCTTCAATTCTTATTCTAGGAGCAGTTCCCTTTTCAATGCCATGAATGCATCTGTGATACTCTGAACCTGTAAGCTCATCATAGGTCTTACCGATTAAAATGATTTTGTCGCCTTCATTTTTAAAGTCCATAGTCCTTATGTTTTCAATGTCTTCCACACCGATTACACCAACAGCAGGTGTCGGATTAATTTTGATTCCTTCAGTTTCGTTGTAGAAACTTACATTACCACTGATGACAGGTGCATTGAAGTTTTCCGCAACAAGTGCCATTCCTTCAATTGCGGTTTTGAATTGCCATAGGATTTCAGGAGTTTCAGGGTTTCCGAAGTTCAAACAGTCAACAACAGCATATGGAGTTGCTCCCATTGAAATGACATTTCTGATTGCTTCTGCAACACAGCCTGCTGCCCCATCAAATGGAGAGAGTTTGGTGTGGATTGTATTTGAATCTGTTGTGAGTGCAACGGCAGTATTTTCATCAATTCTTAAAACTGCAGCGTCATCACCCGGCTTTACGACAGTTCTGACCTGAACCTCATGATCGTATTGTTTATATACCCATTCTTTTGAAGCAATATTTGGAGAAGACAGCAATTTAGGCAAGGATTTGTAAACTCCAGGTTCTTTAAGTTCAATTTTTTCTGTATCTTCTGGAATTTCCTTGATTGGTCTGTCAATTGATGGTGGATCTGCAAGTAAAATTGTCGGCAGGTTAGCGATTTCCTCACCATCGTCTGAAATAATCATGTTGTCTCCTTCAATAACCTCTCCGATTACTGATGAGGTAATTTCATGCTTTTCACAGATTTCTTGAGCCAATTTGACATCATCAGGGTTTATTACAAATACCATTCTTTCCTGTGACTCTGAAAGCATGATTTCATATGGAGTCATTCCGGTTTCCCTTAAAGGAATGGACTGTAAATTTACCAATGCTCCATTGTTTGAGGAATCTACGAGCTCTGAAATACAGCAGGTAAGTCCTCCTCCACCTAAGTCCTTAACACCACTGACATTGATTTTTTCAAGAATTTCAAGTGATGCTTCAAGCACTCTTTTTTTGGTAAAAGGGTCTGCAACCTGTACAGCAGGCCTGTCTTCGGTTTCTGAATCTGATGTAAGCTCTTCTGATGCAAATGTTACACCATGAATTCCGTCACGGCCTGTTGTTCCTCCCATAAGAAGGAATACATCACCGATATTTGGTGCCTGTGCCCTTACGATTTTGTCCTTTTCGACAAGTCCAACACACATTACGTTTACTAAAGGATTTGTTCTGAATGATTCGTCGAATTCTATTTCACCTGCAACGGTCGGAACACCAACACGGTTTCCGTAATCGGATATTCCCTTTACTACATGTTCAAACAGGTATCTTGACTTTTGATCTTCTTCCAAAGGACCGAATCTCAATGAATCAAGCAATGCTATTGGCATTGCCCCCATGGATATGATATCTCTTAGAATTCCACCTATACCTGTACCGGCTCCACCGTACGGTTCAATAGCTGATGGGTGGTTATGTGATTCCATACCTACAGCCAAAGCGTATTTGTCGGTTACTGATACCAAACCAGCATCGTCACCCGGACCTAAGATAATGTTTTCCCCTTCGGTTGGAAATGCCCTTAAAAATGGTCTGCTGCTTTTGTATGAGCAATGTTCTGAAAACATCACGTCAAGCATTCCTTCTTCAAGTTCGTTCATTTCACGACCGAGGATTCCTTCAATATATTCAATTTCAGA
>JAUNXD010000198.1 GCA_030539985.1 Methanobrevibacter sp. | reverse complement strand
TTTATCATTATAAAAGTTATCGTTTACTATTTTTAAAAAATAGTAAAAAATATTACTTTTCAAATGCTCTCTATGTTAAAATATATTAATAATAAAAAACTAATGATTATATGAAACAAAAAATTTTTGACATTATATTCAAAAATGATTTTTAAAATAAGTATTTATTAAAAATAATCTTTCACTGATATGCATCGGGGTTAAAATCAAAAATATGCAAAGGGAAAAATATGATAAGCTATGAAGAATTCAAGGAAATTGTAGTCAAGACATTGGAAAGGGACATCTCATCCAACCAAGACCAGAATTCAGCTATTTCTTCCAGAGCCGACCATTCACTTTTCATAGTTGCAGGACCAGGTTCCGGAAAGACAACCGTAATGGTTTTGAAAATATTGAAATTTATTTTCGTAGATGACATCGCACCAAGTGAGATACTTGCCACCACATTTACAAAAAAAGCGGCCAAGGAACTAATGTCACGTATTTTAAGCTGGGGAAGCGAAATTAAAAAGGAAATTGTCTCAACATATATGGAAAAGTCATTCAATGATGAATTCAGCGAAGACTCCCCTTTCAGCGACAGCAGTTATGTATTGAAGTTTACAAAAAAGGTTCAAAAGCTTGATTTGAATCAAATAGTAACAGGAACAATAGACAGCGTGGCAGAAGAGCTGCTTAGAATCCATAGGGATGCAGGCACAAATCAGCCTGTTCTGATAGAAGAAGCAGCAGCCCATTCAGCTATGATAAATGCAGGCCTTCTAAAGGATGACCGGTTCCAGAATGAAGCCCTTCAGGAATATCTTGCAGAAATAACAGGCATACAATCAAACCAGGAAAAAATTCCAAAGGTATCCAACATCTCAATAATGACGGATATTCTGCTGAAGATTAAAGATGTCATCTATTACAACAGAGTGGACATTGGCGAATTGGAAGGGGAGATAGACAAGGACAAGAATGATCCTCTCTTTCTGGGAAGGAAAAAGACCTTGAACATCATCACCGAATACATCAATGCATTGAAGGATAGAAATATCTACGACTTCACCATGCTTGAAAACGAGTTCTTCTCAAGATTGAAATCAGGAAAGCTTGATATATTCCTCAAAGACATGAAAATCATCCTTGTAGACGAATATCAAGACACCAACCTGCTTCAGGAGAGCATTTACTTTGAAATAGCTAAAGCAGCAATATCAAATGGCGGAAGCATTACAGTAGTAGGAGATGACGACCAGTCATTGTACAGATTCAGAGGGGCGACAGTTGACCTCTTCACACAATTCAAAGAGCGGGCTAAATCTGAAATCGGAATTGATGTCGAGGAAATCAATTTGAAAACAAATTACCGCTCAACTAAAAGCATTATTGACTTGTGCAATGAATATGCTGAAATAGATGATAAATACCAATCCGCCAGAGTAAAGGAAAAACCGAAGATAGTTCATCCTGAAAACAAGGACGAAAAAAGAGAAAAACCCACAGAAGATAATGGAATCGCATCTGATGAAAAAAGCATTCCTGTATTGGGGATGTTCAGAAAAAATCAGCAACAACTGGCTATGGACTTGTCACGCCTTATCCAGGACCTTGCCAAGGGAAAGGAAGTTAAATACAATGTAAAGAGAATAATGACAAGGGACGGCATCAAAAACCTAAGCAATCCTCAAAACATGAAGATCATAGGTTCTAAAAACCCTCAGATGGAAAAAAGATTAAGGCAATCTAAAAACAATTCAAAAAGAATCAAACTGAAACTGGACGAGGAGTCAGGTTCAATAAATGATATAGCGTTTTTAACATATTCTCCTCAGGAAATGACCAAAAAAGAAAATCATACTTTCACTTATTTGTTAAGAAAAAGACTGGAAAAGTCCAAAAATCCACAGATTGAAGTATTCAATCCTAGAGGACAGGCATTGCATACAATAGAGCCTGTGGCAATCCTATGCGGTTTGATACTTGAATGCATAGACCCTCAAAGCAGAGTCCAGAATCTTAATACTAAAATGCCTAAAACCGCTGTAAAATATCTTACAAGATGGAGAAAAACAGCACAAGCGTTCATCAAAACCTATCCTGATCCTGTATCTCCAGTTAATCTGGAGGAATTCGTAGAGCACTGGCAATCAAGACAGCCTTTCAACAGGGAAAACTGGCCGAAGCAGGCAAGCCTTATAGAACTTACATATAAGCTGGTTACATGGATAGAATATGATAAGAAGCCTGGAAAAAAGAGCAAGGATAATGAAAATGATGAAAGCATCAAGTTCTTCCAGGATGACATTGAAGGAATAGTCTATCTGGAAACAATTGCCCAGACCATCACTCAGAATGGATTTTTCAATAAATATTCTGCAAATATTGATTTTTCAAGCGAGGAGAGTGAATTTGAATCAATCAGTGAAGCACTATGGAATATATTCATACCTATAGCATCTGGAAATGTGAAACTGGATGAGAACCTATTTGAAACATTTCCACAAAACCGATTGAATATTATGTCCATCCACCAGTCAAAGGGATTGGAATTCCCGCTAACCATTGTCGATGTCGGGTCCAAATTCACTAAAAACACAGCCAATGAAGCCCATTTGAGATTCCCAAAGAAAGTAAATCAATTCTCAGTAGTGGAAGACAAGATAAGAAATCTCAGTCCCCTTGGAAAAAATACAAGAGATCCAAGAGACAGGGCATTTGATGATTTAACCAGATTATACTTCGTTGCATTCTCAAGGGCACAAGATGTTTTACTCCTAGTTGGTTTAATTCCATCACTAGATGGATATAAGTCTAAGGAAAAACAGATGTATATTCCAAACATTGCATTAGGATGGAATAGAGATGAAGAATTCATAGGTTTTAATGAAATCTATTTAATTTAATCGATCATTATTTTAAGTAAACATATGTAAAATATTTTTATAAAAATTGGTAACAATTAATTCAAATATTTAAATTTTTCAAGGGATATTATGAAATTATCTACTAAATCCAAAGAGTATATCGTTCCAGAATACAGCCTGACTGGAGATTTGCTTTCCTTTTTAACATGCAATCTGCAATACAGATACCAAAACAGGGGAACACTTCCACCATCAACACCTATTCAATTGTGGTTTGGAGAGTTTATCCATGGAGTCATGGAGGAATCCTATCTCAAATGGGAATACTTGGATGAAAACAGCATCATTGACCCTCAAGACATTCCAGATGACAGCCCATATAAAAATCAGAAATCATTGAAATTTCCATGGAACTGGATGACTGACATCAGGCCTATTGAGGAGCAGATCGATTTAAGATTGCAGACAAGGGGACT
>JAUNXD010000197.1 GCA_030539985.1 Methanobrevibacter sp. | reverse complement strand
ATACTCTTCTTATTCCCAGGCATCCAAGTATGTTACCAATGAACTGAATATGGCATTTTCCAACAACAAGCCAATACTTTCATTCAATATAGACAATTCACTGCCAAGCGAGGACTTGGAATATATTTTAAAGGTCAGCCAGTGGCTGCCGGCATATCCTCGTCCTGAAGATGAATTTGAAAAATTGGTTATTGACGCATTGAAGCTGTGCAATGAAAATGCGGATGTGCCGATTATCATTGATTTTTCAAATTTCAAGGCGGAAGACTTGTCACAGCAAAAGAAAGACAGAATATCACTTGTATTGTTATTCACTCCATTATACTGGGCTTCCTTCATATACATGGGTATTATAGCAGGCAAAAAAAGATGGGCCTTGATGGGGCTGTTTTATTTTATTCCTGAATTGATGTGTTTGATATTTTATTTTGGAATATTGGCTAAACTTTTCCTATACTATCCAATTTTCAGAATGTTTGAAGTAATGTTTGTTATATTCTGGATTCTGGCAATAATACATGGATTTGTAATTAGGAACGAATTCCTGACTATGAAATCCGTTTTACGATTGACTTCATCAGACGAGGAGATCTTTAACTATCTTTATGAGGAGTATGTTCAGATTTGATTTTATATATGGAATCTATCTTAGATATGATTTGGAGGTTGGTCAATGGGACATGATGTCTACATATGTTATGATGATAATGATGAAAGATTATGCGATGCCCTTTGCAGGGTGTTTGAAGACAATGGGATTAAGTCATGGATTAAATCGGAGTATGGGTCCTCAATCAGCAAGACCGAGATTACAAATGCAATATCAGACTCAAAAGCTTTTGTTCTTCTCTATTCAAAAAATTCAAGAGATAAGAACTTTGTTGTTACTGAAACGGATATTGCATTTTCCAGAAATGTTCCTATCATATTAGTGAATATGGATAATTCAAAGCTTGCAGGCAATTTGGAATTTATTATGGAGACCCAGACCAAGATCAATCCTGTTCCTGAATCAAAAAGATATTTGGAGACTATTGTTGAGAAAACATCTAAAAACATTGGAAAACAGTCAAGTAGTATCAAGATAGACAAGAACGTAGCAAGGGAGTTTGAAAAATCAAATCCCTACAGAAAAACAAACTTGCTTAAAAAATCTGTAAAAATCGCAGTTCCGATTCTTGCCGTATTGATTCTGATATATTTCCTAGTTATTCTGCCTGCTGGTCAGAACACAACCAGCGACGGTGTATTCTCCATGAAAGTCACAGGTGTTGAAATTACCGAATCTGAAGGATCCTATCACTACGAGGTTAAAGGAGAATCCTACAACATGCCGTCAGATTCGCAAATGTATTTAATGAATATCAAGTTTTTCGATAATGAAGATAATGAAATTTTCGAGGTGAATTCGACTGCAGATGAGTTTAAATATGGAACAATCTGCAGTTGTGTATTGGAAGAAAAAAACATAACTAATATTGGTTTCAAACTAACAGATTTAAAGGGAATCGTGCTTTCCGAACAAGTATATGAAATTGAATAGCCTTTGGAGGCTATTCTTTTCATGTTTTTAATAGCACTCTTTTGATTTTAATTGAATTCTATTTAATATGTTAATCTAAAAAAAGGGGTGAAAAATGAAACTGAAGTATTGTATCACATTTTCTGTGATTTTGATAGTCCTGTTTTCACTTACAGCCATATCGGCCGGTGAAGATGTGGATTTATATTCTTCTGCAGAGGATTCGACGGATGCTTATGTGCTTCAAATTCCGGAAAAAGGGGAAACTCCGAATCAAACATCTTCAAATCCGGAAATTGTGCTGGCAAGCGATGATAATTGTGATTTGGCAGTGAATGTGAGCGTGGACAAGGCATATAGCGGAGATAAGTTTAATCGCGCAGGCTCTGAAATTAATTGGACTGTGACAGCAGAAGTCATTGAAGGAGTAGCGCGCAATGCAAAGGTTCATGTGGATTTCTCAAGCAATATGGAGTATGTCTCATGCAATAAAACCATTGGCGAATATGATCCAAGCACTCGGATTTGGGACATAGGTGATTTAAGCGGTTCACAGTCTGCGACTTTGATTATTCTAACAAGATTGAAAAGCGATGGACATTTTAACCTCACAGCTAATGCAACCACTGATTCAATAGATATCAATCTGTTGAATAATGCTGTAACCAAGAATACTAAAAGTGGAACTGGCAATAATGGTTCAAACATAACTCAAAATAGTTCGGTTGTGAACGAAGCGCAACATGGTCCTTATATTGATCCCTTTGAAGAGCGTCCTCCAATTGATGATCCAATACGTGATCCTCATGAAGAGAAAGGTAATCGCAGTGAAAATAATGGAACTAACAATGGAGGAGGAAGTAATGGAAATTCAAATGGATGGAGTTCTAATGGAAATGGGCAATCCATCTCTTCGAGGTATCGGTCAAACACTGATTCGGTTGCAATGAAAACCTTGAATCCGGCAATTGATGCTGATTCGGCATCATCTATTCTAGGAGGAGGAGATTCAGAATTATCAAAGTGGATTTCAAAAAGTATAAGCGCTGTCATTCCGCCTTACGACTATACAAGAATTCCGATTTTAATCTTGTCTTTGTTCCTTTTGATTTTGGCGGGCATTGTCGGATATGACAAGTTGAAATCTTAAAGAAAAAGAATCCATTTTTATATGTCTTAAGTTTAAAATAATTTTTAATCAATGTTTAAGATTTTTTAAATCTTAAACTGCTTTTTTTTTATTTGCATTTATGAAACTTTATTATAATAGTTATTATTGCTTTTTTTTTTTAATCTGAATCTTTTTTAAATTAAGGGTTTCGTTTTTTTTCAAATTTTTAATAGTGAGAATTTTTATCATATATTTTTAAAAATTTTAAAACAATATTACAAATAACCCATTTTATTTTGTAGTTTTCATATTTTTTCACATTTTATATTTTATTTTTCTAAATTCTAAATAAAAAATTGAACAAAATTTAAATATTCAAAAAACATATATAGTATATACATATTATTATGGGGTGTATCAATGGGTAATAATAATTCTGAAATAGAATTTGTCAAAAGTAAGAATTCAGCCAAAATATCTAATAAATTGGCTGCAATCAACAACGAAATTCGATTTTTTATAATAGAAGTTCTACTTGAATCCAAAAAGAAGAATAACTTTTCAAATCCACTGTATTCACGTGAGATAAACAGCATTCTCTTAAGCAGCTATGGAATAAACATCACTCCTCAAATGCTGAACCAGCATTTGAAACAGCTTGTTAATGCGGGTTTGATTGTTGAAGTGCCTACCAAGAAG
>JAUNXD010000025.1 GCA_030539985.1 Methanobrevibacter sp. | reverse complement strand
ATAGTATAAAAAGCTATTGGAGTAATACTTTCAGGCGATTTTTGTAGTAATTTTTTACTTTTTTTAGAAGTATTTTTTAGCTCATTATCACTCAAAAATTAGTGGATTTTTTTCAAAAATTTTTCTTATATTGCCAATGCATTATTGCCTTTTTTGCACTCCATTTGTTTTGAAATTTGGTTAATTTTAAAAAATTTATCGTAGGTTTTCTTTTGATATTTATCGGATTTTTATTTATGATTTTATATATTTCTGGTTTTGATGATTCTCATTGCAAAACTATTGGTCGATTATTCTTTTTGACAAAATTGTCATGTGTTTTTAATGGGGGTGATTTTTAATGTTTTGATATTAGTTGGAGTATCCAGGGTATATATTTTTGTCTGTTGGCGTAGGACATTTCTTTTTGGAAGTTTCATGAAAATTTAAATCTGTATGAATCTTTTGATCTTTAGTTAAATTTGAAAAATTTATTTTTTTTAACAGATTCTTAAAATCCAATCTATTTTGCCAAAATCATCATTAGGGATATTGCAAAACTTAAAAGAGGATTGATTGCCACACTAGAAAAAAAGAAGAAGAGTAGATACGTGTTGTATCTACCTGATTTTAATTTTAATGTTTTTGGTTACTTTGCTGTAGTAACTGTTCCCGTTATATTTGATAACTGCTTTGTAAGTGCCTTTTTTAGTTAATTTAGTAATTTTAAATGTTGCTTTACCTTTGCTGTTGGTTTTAGCAGCATATGTTTTACCTTTAACTTTTAAGGTAACCTTTGCTTTTTTCATCGCTTTTTTGTTGGTTTTTAATGTTACACTGTATTTTTTTGTTTTAACTGATTTTTTGAATGATTTTGCTTTTGCAGTCAATTTTGGAGTGGCTTTTTTAACAGTTACTTTGACAGATTTGCTTGAAGCGCTGTAGTTGGCATCTCCTGCAAAGTTGATTGATGCAGTATATGCTTTTGGAGCTAAACTGGAGATATCAACTGAAACCTGTCCTTCGGAATTGGTTTTCAATGTTTTTGAAATACTGCCCACTTTAACTGTCACTTTTTGGTTCGCTAAAACTCCATTGGAATCTTTAAGTGTAACGACAAGTTTTTTAGCCACATTATATGTGGCAGTTACACTGGATGCAGTTAATTGTGTTTTTGATTGGGTAACACTAATATCTTGAACAATAGCAGATATTACATGGTTTTTATCAGGAATTGCTGAAACAACCAATTTATAATCTCCAATGCTCAAACCGGAAATGGTGATAACATTATTTTCAGAAATATTAACAACAGCCTCATCATGATATGGAACAAACGCCAAATCAATTTTGATAATGCCATTAAGAATAGGATCAATAACAATGTCGTTGCCATACTCAAATGCAGTTACGGGGATGATTAGTGTTGCATTTGCCTTATTTACAGTTATTTTAACAATGCTACTTACAGACTCATGGTTGCTGTCTGGAATGGTTGTGATATTTAAGCTATAATTTCCGGCATCTAAATTTGAAACAAAAATTTGATTGCCGCTGATAGCTACAAAAGCATCTGAACAATTTACAACATTCGCATTAAATCCTGTAGCTCCATTTACTGTAACTGTTGCAGTGCCGAATAATCCGTAATCAAAAACAATATCTGATGCACTGATTGTTGAATTTGCTTTAATAACAGTGCTGTCAATGCCCTGATTATCGGTTATGTTGATGCTTGGACATACAGCGAATATTTCGACCGGACCTAAATTATTGAACACATATTCTGCCACATATCCGCTTATTTCTAAATCGAATTCCGCCTCAACCAAAGTGCCGTTAACATTGAAGTATACGTTATATCCTTCTTCAATCAGATTTTCATTGTCATCAGTAATAAAAGCATATAATCTAGTTTTAACTCCATAAACAAAAGGTGCGTGTGACACGACTATTGCAGTGCACGGGGAGGTAATGTTTCCGCCATAATTGTGGATTTCACTGGATTGAACGTTTATGGTGTTGTTATGCAGGTATAAAATTCCATAATTGTTGTCAACTGTTATTCCTTTAAGACAATCGCTTTCAAATATTGAATTGGACAATGTTAAAGTTGAATGTATTGCATTGCGTATTGTGCATCCTGAATCTGCAGAACTGTCAATGAACTGGCAATTGTCAACAGTTAGATTGCCTGCATTCAGTATTGCTGAAATGAAATCTGTTGCGACATTACTGATGAAATCGGTTTCATTAATCAAAGCATTGCCACAGGATACATATACTGCTCCAACTTCGGGCGCATTATTACCTTCAAATTTTGATTTAAAAATGGTTGATTTGTTAGAGTAAGCAAATATTGCACCACAATCATCTAAAGCAGTATTGCTGATAAATTCAGATTCAAATACGGACAATTCTTCTCCTTCAAAAAATAAGGCTCCTCCAGTAACATCTGCAGTGTTATTGATGAATTTTGAATTTAATACTGTTAGTTTACCCTCTTCAGAGTATATGGCACCACCATGTTGGGAAGCGACGTTATTAGTAAAATTACAATTTTCTACAGTACTTGTGCCATTAAAGAAAATTGCTCCACCAAATTCCGCACGATTGTTCTTAAAGAGTATGTTTTCAATAGCTCCGGATTTAGCAGCAATTGCCCCACCATAAATGGCACTATTATCAATGAATTCTCCGTTAAATATTGCATTTTCTATGCTTTTGAAGAAGTTGATTCCGGCACCGTATGATGCTTTGTTGTTGATGAAATTGCTGTTGAATGTAGTGTTTTGTGGGGTTTGTCTGTAGTTTATTGCTCCTCCGTGTTTGGCGGCGGTGTTGTTGATGAAATCACAAGTGAATACGGAATTGCTTGATGTGCCGGTGAAGGTTATTGCTCCACCGTTACCTGCACTGTCCTCGGAACTTATTCCCAGGGCAGTGTTGTTTATGAATGATCCTGTGAAGTTATTGCCGTCTGTAGTTCCATAGAAAACTATTGCGCCTCCTGATGTGTTGGCGGTATTGTTTTTGAAATCGCTGTTGAATCTGTTATTGTTTGCTTTATTGTAAAAGAATATTGCTCCGCCCTGATTTGCATAGTTGGCTGTGAATATTCCTTCGAATTGGTTGTTTTCTGCGAGATTGCGGAAGAATAGTGCTCCACCACTGGCATCGTTTGCTCTATTATTTTTAAATTCGGCTGAGATCATGTTATTGGTTGCTTTGGCTTCGAAAACTATGGCTCCACCAATTCTTTCAGCCTCATTACCTTCAAAATAACCATCAATTATGACATTGTCAGTTTCATTGTTGAAGAATATTGCTCCGCCCTGATATGCGCCGTTATTGATGAATGTGGAATTGATTTTACAATTGGAAATAGGAGCATTAATATATATTGCACCGCCTTGGAATGCATAATTGCCTTGGAATTCTCCGTTGAATTCTCCATTTTCCATGCTTTTGAAGAAGTTGATTCCGGCACCGTATGATGCTTTGTTGTTAGTGAAATTGCTGTTGAATGTAGTGTTTTGTGGGGTTTGTCTGTAGTTTATTGCTCCTCCGTGTTTGGCGGCGGTGTTGTTGATGAAATCACAAGTGAATACGGAATTGCTTGATGTGCCGGTGAAGGTTATTGCTCCACCGTTACCTGCACTGTCCTCGGAACTTATTCCCAGGGCAGTGTTGTTTATGAATGATCCTGTGAAGTTATTGCCGTCTGTAGTTCCATAGAAAACTATTGCGCCTCCTGATGTGTTGGCGGTATTGTTTTTGAAATCGCTGTTGAATCTGTTATTGTTTGCTTTATTGTAAAAGAATATTGCTCCGCCCTGATTTGCATAGTTGGCTGTGAATATTCCTTCGAATTGGTTGTTTTCTGCGAGATTGCGGAAGAATAGTGCTCCACCACTGGCATCGTTTGCTCTATTATTTTTAAATTCGGCTGAGATCATGTTATTGGTTGCTTTGGCTTCGAAAACTATGGCTCCACCAATTCTTTCAGCCTCATTACCTTCAAAATAACCATCAATTATAATTTTATCAGTTTCATTGTTAAAGAATATTGCACCGCCTCGATATGCACCGTTATTGATGAATGTGGAATTGATTTTACAATTGGAAACGGAAGCATTAATATAAATTGCACCACCATTATTAGTAGCAGTATTGTTTATAAATTTACAGTTGTCAATGACTATATTTGAAATGCCATTATTGAATATGATAGCTCCACCCAAATCAGATTTCCCGTTTACAAATGTTATATTGTTTAGAAAAATATTGCTGGAAGCCTTTATATTGAATATTCTGGAGTTTTCCAAACTGTTAATTGTAAAACCATTACCATTGATAGTAATGGATTTATTTATGCTTATTTCCTCATCTGTTCCATTATACGTATAATCATTTGTTAAATTAATTGTTCCTCCTTCTCCGGTAGCATCGATTTTAATCTGCAAATCCTTGAAAGTCCCATTATCTTTTGCATTTAAAATTTCAACGTTTGAAGATGAAATTACATCATTTTCTCCATTTGTTAAAATCTTTTCTGTATTCATGTCTTTATCTTGTGCTACTATTTCATCAGCATTTATATCAGTATCATGTGCCATTATTTCAGCAGTTGCATTGTTGTCTGCTGCACTTATACAAGATAAACTGATTAAAGCAAATAAAATTATCGCAGCTATTATAACTTTAGGCTTAATAAAAATCCTCTCCTGTCTGTATAAAAAGTATATGTGTTATTATATATTTTTAAATATTATATAAATAATAATATAAATCTTTATAAAACTTATGATTGACTAATAGATTAGATTACAAAAGCTTGATATATTTTGACAAGTATCTAAGTAATACTTTTTTGCGATTTTTGTAGTAATTTTTTATTTTTCTTAGAGTTATTTTTTTTGCTAATTTGCATATTGGAATGAGTTCATTTTTTTTTAAAAATTTTTTTCCACGACTAATGCAATATGGTCTTTTTCGTAAGGTTCCAGTTTTACCTTATCAACAATCTTAAAACCTTTTTCAATCAATTTCTTCTCTTCTTGCTTGAAAATTTTTTTAGGCTTTTGCACTACATCAATACTTCTGGCTTTTATGGTTATCATGCCCATTCCATCTTCCTTTAAAAATAAGTTCATATTTTTCATAAACAATTCAGTTTGTGTTGGCTGGGCAACATCACAGTACACTAAGTCAACTTTTTCAACAATGTTGAGATAATCTTTGGGTTTGGTTGCATCACCTAAAATCGGAGCAATATTAAGCCTTTGTCTTGAAAGCTGAACCAGCTTTTTTGCTGTTGTCGGTGAAAATTCAACCGCATAAACTCTTCCGTCGGTTACAATATCTGAAATATGTGAAACTGTGGTACCGGTTGATGCGCCTAGGTAGAGGACTTTTGAGGTATCCTGAATCTCCAGATTTTCCAATCCATTTAAAAGGGCTGCAGCTAATTTTGAACGTCTGGGATTCCATATTCTATATTCATCATCTTCCTGGATTAACTCTTCTCCGTAAACTGATGTTCCTGGAGTCAAATTTTTTGTAGCTATATTTCCATCCTTCAAATAAACATTCATGCTTTACCTCCTTCTTTTTCTTTTTTTACCTTTTTTCTTCCCTTTTTTGGATTTTGACTTTTCTTCTTTTCTTTTTTTGGTTGTCTTTGTTGGAAACGGATTGTTCTTTTCTATCTCTTCTGCCTTTAATTTAAATTCTTCAAAAGCGTTTTCATCAAAAGTTTTTGTCAAAACGTCCCTTCTGACAGCATGAGATATCATTCCGGCAAGCATTCTTGCAATCTTTCCACGATTCCACCATTTTGCGCCCCTGACTTGGGGATGCTGGTAGATAAGTCCATATTTGGGCGGACGGTCTCCGCTTTTCAGATGTCTGAACAATGCCTTTTCAGCACCCATTATCTGAACGGTGCTTGACGGATAAAGTGCAAGCCTCTTAAGCCCTCCGGCATGTGAAATCAGTTTTGCACCAAGTGATGATCCGACTAGAAGCCTTAAATTCGGTGCGATATCTTCCATTTTGGAATCGACATAGTCTTCAAGATCTCTTCTTGTTTTTTGCATTTCATAAATCGAATTGGCATAATTGTTCATTATTTCAATGTCTTTTGGATTGATGTCCTCTTCTAAATCAATGACGTCACCGGGGAATGCATCAGGTTTTGCTTCAAC
Organism: Methanobrevibacter sp.; assembly: GCA_030539985.1. Taxonomy (GTDB): domain Archaea; phylum Methanobacteriota; class Methanobacteria; order Methanobacteriales; family Methanobacteriaceae; genus Methanocatella. The sequence continues at coordinate 6,374 of JAUNXD010000025.1, read as the reverse complement.
GATTTTCTCTTTGGTCTTGTTCTGAGAGATTAGCTTGATATATGTCTCATTATTTTTAATAACATCCATTTCAGGGAAATACAGTGCATACCATTCTCTGATTCTTTCAATCAGTTTGGCGATGCTTTCGTCAATCTCATCAATGGAATTTATTGCCTGGATTAGGTGCTTGTCTTCGGAAGCTGATTCTCTTTTGATTTTATAAATGGCCAAATTCTTGTAGATTTCGGTTATTTCCGTGCTGTCCAGTCCGAACTCATCATAATGGTTTCTCAAATACTCTCCTGCAGGATTCGGATTTTGTATTGTGACTTTTTCATTGCTGTAATCGGATTTTCTCTTGTTTGATTCGATGATGATTTCATCATAATCCTTTTCAAGTTCTTCTATTATCTCCAATTCTTCAGCTACAATTTTTTTGTCATTTATATCGGCTAATCTGTTAAGCATTTCATTTTTTGGAAATAACTTTTCCGAAATCAATTCATTTTCATCGTTAAAAGCTAAAAATCCTTTAACGCAATAAGTAATATAGCATTCCATAAGATTATTATTCATTTTATTTTTAATAAGTATTTTCAAAAAAATCTTTAAATATTTTTATCATGAAATTTAAACTATTAACTGTATGTCGCAAGAGAGTTTAGATGATTTAAGATATGAGTTGGAACTTAAAAATGCCGAAATCGATGAGCTTAATATGGAACTTCAGGAAAAGAGTGAAGAAATCAACAAGCTGAAATTATATTCTACGAAGTTGAAGTATGAAAAGAAAAACCTTGAAGATAAGCTTGACACCAAAATCGATTATGACAAGGCAAGAATCAAGGAATTGGATGACCTTCAGGAAAAAATAAATGAAAAAGATGCAATCATTGAGGATAAGCAGGATCAGGTCAGGTATTTAAGGTCGCTTATTGATGACTATAAGCAGCAGCTGAACGCAAACACTGAAAATCTTGAAGTTCAGCTTAAAAGGATTACCAAATCCTATGAGGATCTGCTCTCCCAGAAGGACGTAATCATCCAAAAGCAGGATGAACAGATTAATAATTTAATCAAATCCAATGAGGAAGTTGTCAAAACCAATAAGACCAATATCATAAGTTTAAAATTACAGAATGAAAAATATCAGGAAATAATTGATAAACTTACAAAAACTAATTAATAATTAATTACAAAGTTGATATTATGTTAAAAACAAATATTTGTGGAGTGGAATTTCAAAATCCGTTGATGTTGGCAGCGGGCATTATGGGAAGCAATGCCTCATCAATGAATTGGATTTTAAAATCAGGTGCTGGTGGAGTTGTTTCCAAATCATTTTCACTGAATCCTCATCCGGGATATCCTAATCCGACAACCGTTGGGGTTGAGGGAGGCATTTTAAATGCAATCGGACTTTCAAATCCTGGTGTTGAGAACTTCAAAGAGGAACTGAAAAAGATTGAAAGGGAAAACAATGTCGTTATTGCCTCAATATATGGGGCAAATCCCGATGAATTCTCAAGGCTTGTCGAGGAGGTTCAGGGACTTGTCGACATGATTGAGCTTAACATTTCATGCCCTCATGCGATGGAAGGATATGGTGCGTCAATCGGACAGGACTGCAACTTGAGCCATGCTATCGTATCTGCGGCAAAGGACGCTTCAGATGTGCCTATCATTGCAAAATTGACTCCGAATGTAACTGACATCACCGAAATTGCAAGGACCTGTGAAGATGCGGGAGCAGACTGCCTGTCCCTTATCAATACGTTGGGTCCGGGTATGAAAATCAACATTGACGTTGCCCGTCCGGTTTTATTCCATAAATCAGGAGGAATGAGCGGTCGTGCAATAAAGCCGATTGCAGTCAGCAATGTCTATTCAGTTTATGAGGCAGTTGATGTTCCATTGATTGGTGTTGGAGGAATATATACCTTTGAGGATGTTGTGGAATTCATATTTGCCGGGGCCCGTGCAGTTCAAATAGGCACTGCCATTATGGATGAAGGTGTTGGGGTATTCGGTAAAATTAACGAGGGTCTAGAGAAATTCATGGCCGATAAGGGTTACAGTTCAATTGATGAAATGGTGGGGATTGCACATGATTAACGAACCGAAAATTGTGGAAATCACAGAGATTATAGATGAAACTCCTACTATCAAAACATTTAAATTCGAATGGGATTTTGAAGAGCTTGGAAAGCCGAATCCAGGGGAGTTTGTTATGGTTTGGAACTTCAATAATGAAAAGCCGATGTCCATTGCCCAGATAAATGACAACGAATTGGCAATTACAGTTAAAAACATTGGAGATTTTACCTCACAGTTGCATGATTTGGATGTTGGATCTCAAATCGGCGTCAGGGGCAGTTACGGTAGCGGATTTGACAATTCCTTTGAAGGCAAAAAAATCATAGCCATCGGTGGCGGAGTTGGAATGGCTCCAATCAATGCTATTGCAAGTGATTTGTCAAAAAACAATGATGTAAGTGTCATTGTGGCAGCTCAAACAAAGGATGAACTGCTGTATGGTGAGTCCCTCGAAAAGTTGGGGGTCAATGTTCATTACTGCACTGATGATGGAAGTTTCGGATTTGAAGGATTTGCAACAAATTGCCTTAGTGATTTGCTTGAAAGTTCGACTTATGATTATGCATTTGTTTGTGGACCCGAGATAATGATGAAAGGAATATTCGATATCCTTGAAGATGCCGACATACCTGGCCAATATTCTCTTGAAAGATACATGAAATGTGCCCTTGGAGTGTGTGGTCAGTGTTGTGTTGATGGTGAAGGATGGAGAATCTGTGTGGAAGGTCCTGTTTTTGAAAATGAGAAAATATATAGGATTACTGAGTTTGCAAAATACAGAAGGGATGCTTCCGGCGTAAAATATTAATTTGAAAGTGATAATATGGCTATTGACATTAAAGAGTATCTGACTCCACCGGTTCTTGTAATAATTTTTCTGCTGGCAATTTCTTTAATGTTCATACTGCCGGTTTTAAACATGATTATTTTAGGAGCCATTTTAGCTTATTTGGTGGCTCCTGTAGCAAATAAAATTCAATCAAAGTTAAAATATTCATCTGTTTCGATAATATTAGCTATGATTGTTGTTTTAATTCCATTGATTCTGCTTGTAGGATACATATGCTTTGAAATAACTTCATTGATCACTTCAATGCTTGCAAGCAATTATTATATGGATATTGATTCAATTATCTCAATGCTGCCAATTGATATGGCATCAATCAATTCCACTGTCAACTCCTCACTGACTGAAGTTGCAAAATATATTTTGAATTATACAGTAACCTTCTTAAGCAAATTTCTCAATATCTTTCTGGATTTGTTTATACTTATCTGTTCTGTGTTTTATTTTGTCCGTGATGGAAACAAATGCATTAGCTTCATGAAGGACTTTGTACCTGAAGATTCAAAACCGTTCTTTGACAATACCCTTGAATCAGTAAAGGATGTTTTAAGAAGCATATTTTATGGTCATTTCCTGACATCAGTGATAATAGGTATTTTTGGTGTTATAGGATATTCTCTTCTGGGTTATCCCTATGGAATATTTTTAGGTGTTTTGACTGGAATACTTCAGCTGATTCCAATATTCGGGCCTTGGCCGATTTATTGGATATTGTTTTTCATGGATATTTTTGCAGGCAATTATCCAAGGGCGGCTGTTGTGCTGTTATTCGGATTCTTCCTCAGCACAGTTGATATGTATATAAGGCCGGCTCTGTCAAGTCATTATGCCGAGATCCATCCATTAATATTGCTTATTGGATTTTTGGCCGGTCCTTTGGTTTATGGAATCGTCGGTTTTATCGTGGGGCCGTTGATTTTAGGAATAACCTACACTGTTTTGGACAGCTACAGAAAGGAATATCTCTCTGAGTGATAATATGGAAAGAAATGTTGTTATTTTGGATATAGATTATGTGACCTATGAGGAAAAACCTGTAATCAGACTATTTTCAAAAGATGGTGATAAAAACGTTGTTTTAATAGACGACACTTTCGAACCGTATTTATACGTCATGAGCGATGAGCTTGACGAGTGCATAAGCGAAATTCAGGAAAATCTTGACGTTGTCCGTGTTGAAAAAGTAATCAAGAAGGATTTTCAGATTGAAATGGAGTTTGTAAAGGTAACATTCAAGCATCCTCAGGAACTTGCAAAAAACAGGGATAAGCTAAGGGATTTGGATAGTGTAATTCAAATCAGGGAATTCGACATTCCATTTTACAGAAGATACCTTATGGACCGTGACGTAATTCCGATGACTGAAGTCAGGGCTGTCGGTGAAAAGATAGACTCATTTTTAAGTTTGAACAGCAATGAACAGGACATTGAAATAATTAAGCTGACTGAGGATTTAAAACGTGTTCCCGAATATCCTCAAAACTACAGAATATTGAGTTTCGATTTGGAAGTCAGAAACCCTCACGGAATGCCCGATTCTGCCGAGGATGAAATCATCATGATTGGTGTTGCAAGCAATTTCGGCATAAATCAAGTAATATCAACAAAAACAAATTCACAGGATAAGGATGATTTTGTAAATCAGGTTTCCACAGAAAAGGAAATGATTGAAGAGTTTGTAAAGATTATTAAAGACAATAACGTTGACATCATTGTCGGATACAACTCCGATAATTTCGATTTCCCATATCTTAAGGATAGGGCAAAGCTGCTGGATGTTGATTTGGATATTGGAATGGATGGGTCTGATGTTAAGTTTATCAGAAGAGGCTATGCCAATGCCGCATCATTCAAAGGATTGATTCATGTTGATTTGTACCTTGTAATGAGAAGATACATGACATTGGACAGATACACTCTTGAAAGGGTTTATTATGAACTGTTCGGTGAGGAAAAAATAGACGTTCCGGGAGATCGCATCTGGGAGTTCTGGGATAATGGTGGTGAAGAGTTGGACAACCTGTTTGATTACTCATTGGATGATGTTATTTCAACTCTAAAGATTGCCGAGCAAACATTGCCACTTAATTTAGAGCTTACCCGTATCATAGGCCAACCATTATTTGACGTGTCCCGTATGGCAACAGGCCAGCAGGCCGAATGGTTTTTGGTAAAGCAGGCATACTTTGATGATGAGGTCGTTCCAAACAAACAGGGGTCAAACTTCGCAGACCGTGCCTCCGCTGAAGACAATGAAGGAGGATATGTAAAGGAACCTGAAAAGGGTTTGCATGAAAATCTCGTACAGTTCGATTTCAGAAGCCTATATCCGAGTATTATCATTTCAAAAAACATTTCGCCGGATGTCATGATTTTGGGAGATGTGGAAAATGAGGATGATTACAACATTTCACCTGAACATGGTGTCAAGTTTAAAAAATCTCCACAGGGTTTCATTCCTTCTGTGATTGATAAAATCTTACAGGAAAGGTTTAGAATCAAGCGTGAAATGAAGGCATCCACCGATGAAACCGAAAAGAAGGCATTGGATGTTCAGCAGCAGGCAATTAAAAGATTGGCAAACACCATGTATGGTATATATGGTTTTCCACGTTTCAGATGGTATTCATTTGAATGTGCAAAGGCAATTACATCCTGGGGAAGACAATACATTAAGTCATCCATAAAAAAAGCAGAGGAATATGGGTTTTATACAATATATGCAGATACTGATGGTTTTTATGCAAAATATAAGAAAGAATAGAAGTTAAATCACGTCTATTCTTCAAGGTACCAAATTTTTACTGTAATAGGTTCATAACCGATTATCAAACCACTTCTAAACATGTTTTCATCTTTTGAAACTCTCTTGATTGTTATTCCTTTGATGTTTTTAAAGGTATATTTAACTTTTATTATGAAATGGCTTTTTGCGTCTTTTAAGCTGCCTTTATGCACTCTAAGGTTTTCGACATAAACTCCTTTTTGATATTGCCCATTCTTTGTTTCTTTAAAGAAGCGGAAGTAGTCTCCATTTCTGAAATTTTGTGTTTTACTGATTCTTAAAATCATAGTCTTTTTAATTCCGATATGGATATATGATTTTTTGGTAATGTTGTAATTTTTATTTTTGGAGTTTATCAGAACCTTGTGGGTTCCTTTCTTTAATTTTTTTGTATTTAATGTTGCAATACCTTTTGAATTTGTTTTCAATGTATAGGTTTTATACTTTTTGCCTGTGAAAACCTTAACCTTTAATTTAAGGTTTTTTATCGGTTTTTTGTTTGAATCTTTTACTGTAATCTTAAAATATCCTTTTTTCTTGAAAACATTATACACTACTGGTGCGGATACCTTTGCCTTTTTTGGTGTTGTGGTATTTTTGGCTGTTCCTGTTGTATTTGCAGCTGTTGAAGATGATTCATTGACTGAAATGGGATCGTTAATT
>JAUNXD010000196.1 GCA_030539985.1 Methanobrevibacter sp. | reverse complement strand
CCTGCATTTGCAGATGCAAAGACAGTAACAGCAGTATAGGAAAATTTAGTGCTTACCTGAACAGGAGTTGGCTCAGGATCAATAGTTGGCCTGTTGGTAATTTCATCTGCACCTGTTGTGTTCATGGAACTGGCATTGCCGCTTAATTTATTATTGTAAATATTGGCGCTGGCACCATCGTTAACAACGATACTGTTTGCCCCGGTTCCAAATTTATCATCATAAGTGCTTATGGAAGAATAATCCCCGGCATTAACATCAATGCTATTGTTCATCAGATTAACAACCTTTGCAGAACTGCCGGATAAACCAAGACCAATTGCACTGATACCTTCCACATGAATCTCATTATTTAAAACATTCACCTTATCGCTTTCGGATAAAGTAACACCGAATGCTGACTTGGAGCTTGTTGTATCAATGACATTCCTAGTAATGTCTACACCGTTGATTCCATATGCATTAATGCCGTAGGTATCAACAATTTCTTCACTGCTGTTTGCAGAGGTTCTGATTATATTATCATGTATAACAGAATCACTGATTTTATAAAGATAAATTGCCTCACCATCATCAGCACAGTTTATAGAAATATTATTTCCGGCAATAGTGATTTTATTTAAAGATTCCGCTTTGTTGGAAGATGCATAAATGCCATAATTAGTGCTTCCAGTGGAATTTATGACAATTGTATTGTTATATATGTTGACATTTGAAATTTGATTATCTCCATTTGCAATTAATTCTATAGCAGTAATACGGTCACGTTCTCCACTATAATTGATACGGTTATTAATTAAATTAATGTCACTGATTCCTTTTTCCAGAGCAATAGTTGAATAACCATGATATCCGTTAGGCACATTAATATTCAAACCGTTGATTGTGGAACCGGATGCAGTAGAAGATAATTTAATTTTACATTTTGATAGATAATTATTTTCTTTACCGACAACATTTAATTTCTGATTTATAACAAGAGTTTTGGAATTTAAAGAGCCTATTAGAATTGTATCATTATAAATTTTTAGATTCTGTTTTAGAGTACAGATGAAAGTCCCCCAATTATCAGTATTACGTCTTATATCAAAATAATCGGCAAGATTATTGTCATTAATTACAGGACTTTCAAGTTTACTAACAACAACGGTTAAATTGCTGCTTCTTTTAGGAAATGAAGGAGACTCTGCATAAAAAATATACCTGCCTGCAGAAGTAGGGGTAAAGTTATAACCAGTATCTCCTCTAATTTTCACACTATCCACACTGCCATCGGGGTTGGTAATGAATAATGTAAAATTGGATCTGCTCGGCAAATCAGAATCATAAAAGGAAGGATTCTCTAAGCAGATATTAATCAAACTGGTCAAGCCTAAATAAAATACTGGATATTCGCTTTTTATACTATAGTGAACATTTGAATTAATGAAAGTATTGTTATAAACAGTTGCTTTACCCATCAATGTCTCAGAATCTCCAGTATGGTTAATAAAAGTGTTTCCAACAATTACAGTTGCAGGATCACCATAGCCTTCATAGCCTGATGAACAGATGGCCAAACCGTTTGCTGCAAGATTGCCGATAAAAGTGGAATTATAAACATTCAAAGTGCTTGTATCTCCAATTGAAATGGCACCACCCTTTCCTAAAAATCCAGTAGAGATAGTACTTTCCTCAAAACAGGTGTTGACATTATTTTCAAATGTTGAATTGACAATCAAAAGATGGGCATCGGAAACATATGTTAAGGCAAATATTGCTCCACCACCATAATTGGTAGTGCAGTTATTGCCTCTAAAAATGGTATTGTAAACCTGCAGATAACTGTAGGTGCTTATGGCACCACCATTCCATCCGGCAACATTATTCTCAAAAATGGAATTGTAGATTGTAATGTTTGTAGTAGGATTGGAAGCAATGCAACCACCCCAAGTATTAGCCCTATTATTTTTAAAACTACAATTGACTAATAATAACTGCCCAGAATTACGTATAGCTCCTGCATATTCTCCACATCTAAGATTAATGAAATTTGAATTATAAATATTCATGAATGAATAATAAGGACCTACATTCTCATCACCATAAACAATGATGGCTTGATTGCCGTTTGTAAAATTGCAGTCATAAACATCTACATGGCCACCATTAAGATAAATTGAATTGCCCCCAATATGATCAAAAGAACAATTGGAAATAGTTGCATTACCTTTAATGGACATTACAGTAGTTGAAATATATTTAAAATCAATATCCTTAATGATTATTCCATTCCCATTAAAAGCAAAGGGTCTGACTGAAACTGAAGAACTGCCATTAGTGCCTATTACTGCACCCCCCTTACCTAGGATTGAAATTTTCTGATTGCAAACGATTGTGGAAGTAGGTGTGAAAACAGTGTTTTCCTTCAGGTAAATGGTATATCGATTTTCTTCATCTTCAGCATACTTTTTCAAATCATCCCAGTTATCAACGGTCATATATCTATGTGCTTCAAGAACCTCTGAATCGTTACTGGAACCTAAATTTTCTTGTGAATCAGATTTTAAACAGTCATCATTTGCATCATAATCATCAGTATTTAAATCATTATCTTGATAATTGGAGTCCAATGAAACAGAATTTGACAAATCATTTTCTATATCAGCAGTTTCATTAGAATCAGAAATAGCATAAGCACAATTCAAACTTAAAAATAAAACTAAAATAACGGACAGGATAATTATTAAATTTTTATTCAGGTATTTATTCATATTTAACCCTCCCAATAGTTTTTCTAAAAAAATAAAAAAATAATAAGTAAAAAAATGTTTTTTTTACTTATTTTTTAATTTTTACTGAGTTGTTTTTTAAACTGTTTCCAGATATTACTTGGTATTTGATTTTTTTACCTGCAAGTTTTTTCAATGCAGATTTCTTGATGGTAATCTTAGCAATACCATTAGCGTTGGTTTTTGCTTTATAAGTTTTACCATTGAATGCTACATAGACAAATTTACCTTTAACCTTTTTGTTTAAAGTTACTGTTATAACGTAATTTTTAGATTTCTTAACAGTTTTAGCAGCTTTTATCTTTTTGATTTTAGCATCAGCATTGTTACTTGCAGCTGCTGCTTTTTGGTTTGCAGTTTTCAAGTCACTGGTCAATTTTGTATTTTCCTGTGTTAACTTTGTAACCTGTTCCTGTGTTTTTGCTACTTCAGCAGTTTTATTAGTTAACTCTTCTTTAGTCTGATTTAACTGTTCAGTTAAATCTTCAACAACAGTATTAGGTAGCACTGCTAACTGAGCAGTTGTGCTTGCAGTTTTAAAGTTATTATCTCCATTATATTTCACATTAATAGTGTAATTTTTCACAGACAAATC
>JAUNXD010000195.1 GCA_030539985.1 Methanobrevibacter sp. | reverse complement strand
CTGTAAATGAGATTTTATCGATTTGAGAAGAGCAAACCAGATAATCTCCAATTTCAGAACCGTATCCCGTTACGACATTGACGACACCATCAGGAAACTCATCATCCAACAGTTCACAGAATTTCATGACTGTCAAAGGAGCCTCTGTTGGAGGCTTTACAATTACAGTGTTTTTGCATGCGATGGCAGGTGCAATTTTATGGATGGTCAGATTCAGAGGATAGTTGAACGGAGTTATTGCCGCAACAACACCCAGCGGCAATTTCTGAGTGAATGCGAAAAATCCCTTGCCGTTAAGTCCCGCATCCAACGGTACACTTTCACCATAGATTCTTTTTGCTTCCTCTGCAGAAAGCCTTAAAGTCTCAATTGACCTGTCAACTTCAACCAATGATTCATTGATTGGTTTTCCAACTTCCAATGTCAGCAGTTTCGCAAATTCTTCACGTTTCTCTTCCAATTTAGCGACTACATTGAATAATTTATTTGAAATTTTAAATGCAGACATTTCAACAAGATATTTTTTAGCGTCATTTGCCGCATCTATGGCAAGCTGTGCGGTTTGCCTGTGGGCAATCGGAACCGTATCAATAACTTTACCGTCATAAGGATTTTTAACTTCAACCAAATCTTCACCTGCAATATGCTTTCCGCCAATCAACATGTCCATTTTATCACCTTTAATTAATATTTTATATTATGAAATTATAAATATTAACCATGGAAACTAATCGTTTTGAAACATTTTTCGATGCAATTATCGCAATTGTAATTACAGTGCTTGTTTTAAAAATTCCACAACCTGCAACACCTACTTTAGCTGCTTTTCTAGAGTTAAAAACAATGTATGTTGCTTATTTTATAAGTTTCCTAATTTTATACAATTTATGGTATGCAAATCACAATTTATTCCAGCTTGTCGACACCATAGACAATACAACCCTTTGGATTTATGGAATAATGACATTTATAATTTCACTTATACCTTATTTTACAATTTGGCTTGCTAACAATGTCAATTCAATAGCTGCCGAGACAATGTTTGGAGCGATTTTTATTGCAACCCACATACTGAATACATTGGCTACACGGGCAGTTTACAAAAGCAATCCGTACAACAAAAACCTGCAGGAAATCAACCACAACTCATATTACCTGAATCTGCCGGCAATTCTAATCGTAATAGGATTTGTTTTAACATACACAGTATATCCTCAAGGAATTTATATCACATGTTTGATTTCAATTATCTTATGGATTTTGATTGGAAGAATAGTCGGGAGGAATAATGATGGAAACTGAACGTTTTGAAGCATTGATTGATGCAATTTTGGCAATTATCATTACAATTATTGTTTTGGAAATACCTCTTGCAAGCAATGGCAGTTGGCAGGCACTCATAGACATTAAATTTGAATTTATAATCTATGCAATCAGTTTCATGATCTGTTTTAATTTCTGGAACTTCAACAACAACATTTTCAGTATCGTAAATAAGATCGATCCTAAGGTCATCTGGACAATGGGACTTACACTGTTCATATTTTCACTGCTTCCGTACCTTACAACATTTGTTGCTGAGAACTTTTATGTATTCTTCCCACAATTCCTGTACGGTTTGGTTTTTATCATAACCGCAGTACTTTCAGTGGCCATCAGTGAATTCCTGAAGAGTACCGATCCCGGAAATATTGCTCTCCAGATTGCCTTAAAAGATCATTATCCAATGCATTTTACAATCGTTTTGATTTTGATTGGAACGGTTATAGGTTACTTTGTATATCCTCCAGTCATAATGCTGTGCTGTTTAATGTCAATTTTTGGAGTCTGGTTCATTCCAAAAATCAGGAAATGATTATTTAAAATATCTTCCAAGACTGTCTAATTGGCTGTTGAACTCACTTACTTCTTTTGATGCAATTTCTCCACCCAAATCACCCATATGATTATTATACATATAGATTGCAAGTAAAACTACAACAAATATTCCTCCAAAAAGCAAAATGAATTCTGCTGAGGCCTGCCCTTTGTTATCCATTAGAATCCCCCCAAAAGTAGGCTTCCGCCGAACGTTGAAATGAAATAGAATATTGCAAATGACGATACTGCAAGAGGCAGGGAAAACTTAATTCCCTTTTTTACATCCCCGTACATGATGATGCTGATGATGAATGCTGCCAAAATAGAATGTATCACAAGATACAATTCTCCTGCTATTGGCGCCGTCAGGATTATTTGTGATTCCATTCCGTAGCTTTGCATAAACCCTGAATACACACTAACCATTCCGATAGCAAATGGTGTTGCAATAACCGTTGAAATCAATAAAAACATTACTGACATCATTACTGTCGATTTTCTCTCTCTTTTAAGCGCCATCAAATCTCTCAAATCATCTGAAACATCAGACAACACTTTTGATATGCTTGATCCGCTTCTTCGCCCATCAAGTATAATTCCAAAGACTCTTTCCAATTCCTTCGATTTCAAACGTTTGCTCATAGCACGCCACGCATCATCGAAATTGCGACCCATACGAATCTCTATGATGGTTCTTCTCATTTCATCGTATAGAGGGCCTTCCCCATACTGAGACATGTCTTCCATTGCGTTTTCGAAACTGAGTCCCACCTGCAGCATTGAGGCCAGCTGCCTTAGAAAGTCAGGAGCCGCTTTTTCTATTTTCTGTGCTCGTCTCTCCTGTTGAACGACAATATATGTGAAAAGGCAGGGAAATATGAAAAATGGCAATATCAATACAGATGCCGGAATGTTGAAAGCAGCCAAAGTTATTGACAGTGAAATTTCACTTGCCAAAATGAAAATTATAAGTATGGCTAAAACTTTACTTGCTTCTGTTAAAATTGCTCCACTAAGCAAAAATTCCCCAAACATAGATAAATACTTTTCTGGAACAATATTGTTTAAAGTTGATGCTAAATCATTGATTATTTTAAATTTCATAAAACAATATTTTACTTCAAATCATATAAAGTATTGGTTGTTTTTCAAATCACTTTTACAAGCCAAAAACAAGAGTTATGTGAATGTGAAAAAAAGTTTAATATTAAATGAGTGAAAATTTAATCACAAAAGTTAATATAATTAAAATAATAATCCTCCAGTACCAAGCTATTTGCGCAAAAAGCAAACAATACAAAAAATTACCCCAACAATTCCATGAGTTATGAGATTTTTCCAATCAGTTAAATATTTAATATTTCTTAAAATAAGTTTGGATGGAGAATTATCCTCCACCCGGAATGGTATATTTATCGTTTACTCCATAAAATATTCCATCCCCTTTTCGTTTTTCACTTACATTCAATAATGCATTGTTGAATATTATGTTCAATAATTTATATCCGTCCTTATCA
>JAUNXD010000194.1 GCA_030539985.1 Methanobrevibacter sp. | reverse complement strand
ATAATTTGTGCCAAATTTTTTTTGACACCTAAATTATTCATTATAGTATTTGTAACTGTTACCTTATTAACTATTTGATTTAATTGTGATATTAAATTTGAATCTTTATCATCTATAACAATATTATCTAAAAAATCTTTATATAATGTTGCAACACCGACCGCCGAAACATCAATGTCCAAAGCCTTCATGAATTTATTGGCAGGTCCTGAAACGGCACCTGAACCAATGATTGGTGAAACTGCAACAACATAAGTTTCATTAAGTGCATCCTGCACCCCTTCCAAAGACAATATTGGCAATATTGAAGTGATAGGATTTGATGGTCCAATAATCACCGCATCAGAGTTTTTAATGGCATCAACGACACCTTGCGAAGGATTTACTTTGGAAAATTTAACATCCAAAACTTCAGGCTCGGACTGGTACTTTATTAAAAAATCATGAAACTCCAGCTCGCCGATGTCTGTGACTATTTTAATTTCAGAGTTCTCCTCACTCATCGGAATGATTCTGGATTCAATGCCCATATTCTTTGCCTGAATTTCACATGCCTTTTTAAGACCGTATTTCTGCATCAATTGGGTTTTTTGGATTTTGGTTGCACGGTCAATATCTCCGATTCTAAGCAACTCTGCACAGCCCAACTCTTCAAGCCTTTCATGAGTGATGAATGTGTCTCCTTTAACGCCGTACCACAACTCATCATTAATCATGTCAGACATTGTGTAGAGTACGGTATCGATATCCGCTGAGACATAGACCCCTGAAAAATAATCGTTTTCCAAGGTATTGACAATGACTGTCAAATCGCTTGAATCGACAATCTCCTTAATGCCCTGCAACAATTTTGGAGTTCCAGTTCCTCCTGAAAAAACAGTAATCATAATATCAACTATTTTCTGAATACATCTGCTTTTTTAGGCATTAAAACAGATTTAATATTTGAAGTAGTATTTCTCAAAGTATCGAAACCATTGAAACCACGAATAACAACAACCGGAAGGCCCTCATCGGCCTGACCCATTATGAGAGATGCAGCTGAAGCGAGCTCATCACATGTTGCAATTTCAGTTGTTTCCAGTTCACGACCGTATAAATCTTTTTCACCGACACGCTTCCAGATAGGTGAAATTCCGGAACAACCTATTGCAGTACCAATGGCTCCGAATCTGAATGCCCTTCCCTGAGTATCGGTAATTATAACTGCAATTTCTTCTTTGAATTCCTCTTCCAAAAATTCACGGATTACACGAGCGGATTCATCAGCATCCTTAGGCATCGGAGTGGCCAATCCATCTCCAACATTGGACTCGTCAATACCTGCATTGGCACAGACAAACCCATGTTTTGTTTCGGTTATGATGAAATTTGGTCCTATACGGACAACCTCTTCGGATTCATTTAAAATCGCCTCCACCAATCTCGGATCTTTTCCGGATTCATTTGCAAGTCTGATTGCATATTCTGATGGAGTCAAATCATCCAATCTGATAAAATTTTCTTCCGCTTTTGAAATCAAAGTTTCAGCGATTAAAATAATGTCCCCATGATTTAAACCGCATCCCTGCTTTTCAATAGATTCCTTGATAATTTGAGAAATATCACTATTGCCATCAACAATAGGAATATCTTCTAAGCCAAATAATTCAATATTCATAATAATCATCTAAAAATGTTAAAAAAAAGAAAAATTATGGATTATAGACATCAACAGTCCATTCTCCATCAAAAATAGCGCCACAGGATGTGACCGGTTTTTCATAATTTGCAAAAGTGCCCTCATCAAAAATGTATTTTGCAGCTTCATTGGAAGTTTTGGCTTCAAAATCAACCTTGTCAGGCACCTGACTGCCATATGTTGAAATGAATGCGGCTTCACCATATGGCACCTTCTCAACCAGTATCTTGTTATCGTTGACAATGCCTATATAACACTCATATTCCTCTTCGTTATCGGCTGATGTGACAGCGGCGGCAATTCTTGGAGTGTTATAGTCATCCTTTTCATAATCCATAGTGAGCAATGAATAAGCCATTGCATCTCTAATATTCATTCCAACACCAATCTTATCTGCTATAACATCTGTCTGAGAACCGTTTGAAACGACAGCAACGTCCCCTACGATACGAATAGAGTTATAAGAAATATATGCATTTTTATAAATATCCTTTTCAAAACCTTCAATCGGCACAACAGAAGCCTTATCATCAAATTTCATACATTTCCTATTTGGAAATGATCTGCTTGATACTCTGTATGCTATAAAAGGTTTTCCATCACAATTCATTCCTGCTGATAAAATTCTTCCAGTATACACATTTATCCCCCACAATTAAATTTCAGGACGTTGAACAGCCTTATCTGCCGGAACTCCCGGAGGAGTCTGAATAATAATTTCTCCCGGTTTAATAGTAACCTGTCCTTCATCAATTACCATAGCCTGAACACCAACGGCACTGCCCGATATCGCATCCGAGCGGTCCTGACCATTAACTGTAACCTTATGCAAATTAGCTACAGGCATTACATAATATTCCTGGTCCCCAGAAACATCGGTAACATTAGGTTTTCCACTTGCATCTTCAATATCGTCCGCAGTATCCATTTGAACATCAGTAGCTGAAAAATTACTAGTAACCACTAAAAAGATCATTATGGTGAAAAGAATATCAATAAAAGGAACTAAATTGATACTTGGCTTTTGTTCCAAAAACTTTTTCTTATGTTTTTTAACATCAATTGCCATCCAATCACCTATTGTCTCAATTTACTTTCAGTAATCTCAGCATTAACATTACATTTTTCTAAAATAATATTTGCAATACTCTTATCCAGCATGCTTGGCTTGAATGAAACTTTAATGTTTGCATAAGGATCAGAAATCAATCTGGTGTTAACAACACCTTCAGCTTCCTGTAAAGCTTCAAGAGCACATTCCACATTGGAATCTACCCTAACCTTAACAACTGCAAATCCCCAATTGGTCATTTTTGTAGCAAGCTCAATCTTATCCATTTCAGCTTCGATAAGGCCTTGGATATAAGTATGCAAAGGCAATAATACGATAGCCACTAAAAGACCCATAATTGTGGTAGTTAGAGCAACATAAATACCTTCTGCCATTGCAGCAGAGTCCGGATGAACACCTAATGATTTAAATGTCATCCAAATACCGATAACAGTACCAATTAAACCTAAAAACGGAGCGAGTTCTGTAAGGGTTTTGATGGTACTTAAACCTTTGGTCATTTTAGCAACTTCAACAATGAAAATTTGCTCCATACTTTCTTCAACTTCAGTTTTATTTTTATAACCGATCTTGAGAGTTTCAGAAATAATTCTGGAAATAGGATTTTTAAATCCGTTAATTTGTTTTAAAGCTTCGACCGCACCACCT
>JAUNXD010000193.1 GCA_030539985.1 Methanobrevibacter sp. | reverse complement strand
ATTTCAAATGCCTTTTCCAAATCATTCGGAAACTGCAAAATCCACTGCTTTTCCTTAAGCTCCTGTGAAAAGCCCGCCATGTTGAATTTGGAATAGTCACTGACCTGAATGGTATCACAGACAGGATAAGTTACTATTTCACCATTCAAAAAGGAAAAGAGATATTCAGTTGTTTTTAAGCTCTCCTCCATAGACTGCTCATAGAAATCCTTTGGAGCATTCATAGTATAAAAGATTCCGACATTGACCTTTCCTGTGAAATAGCTTGACCCGTCATCATAAGACATTATGCAGAAAATCAGCCTTTCAACCAAGGCCCTGAATTCACTGGTAGGCTGGCCGAAATAAATCGGTGAGCCTATCAAAAGAGCATCGGCATCCAAAATCTTGTCGATAAGCGGAGTCAAATCATCCCTCCAGTAGCATTTACCTTTTGTTTTTTCCTTAAGCTTACAAGCAAGGCAACTTCGACAGCCCTTAAAAACCAGATCATACAAGTTGAAGTATTCTGTTTCGGCGCCTACTGATTCTGCGCCTTTCTGGGCAGCCTGCATAATTTCAGCAGTATTCCATTTCTTTCTTGGACTGGCATTAATGACAATTGTTTTCATTTAAATCACTATATAATAATTTAATTTACTGATTAAAAAAATTAATGATAATAATTAAATTCAATGAATTTATCTTTACTTTTGCTCCATCGGTTAATGAAAACACTGGAATCATGTTTTTGTGGAGGAATTCCATTTTTCCTGTCTTCCTCTGCATCTTTTTTAATGCTTTCAATCGCTTCTTCACGGGTAAGTTCAGGTGGTTCATAATAATCATCAATATACAAACCCATTTTGATATATCTTTCAATCAATTCATCCATAGAAATGCCTAATTTATCTGATTTTTCAATTAATTGCGCTTCTATCATATTATTTCCAATTTCCGTTTTGCTTTTAAATATCAAAACACCTCATGATTATTTTTTGAAATTATCGAATTTTTCAATTAATTCCCCCAATAACTGTTATAGTTGAAATTATACAAAAATGTCCGATAATTAACTATAAAATAATATGATTTGATAATATATAAAGTTATTAAATTCTCAAAAAGATAAATAAACCATAAAATAAAGTTAAATTTATTAATAATAGTTAAAATAAGTTTGTTTTTAAAAATAAAATAAAAAAAGAATATGTTCAAGTGTAAATTTTTGTTAATGAAATTAAACCTATTTTTGAAACTCTAAAAGCAAAGAGGACTGAAAAACACTGTTTTCACTAATTTCCTCTAATTTCAAAAAGAGTTTCCACGGCATGGACATCATGACATACTCATTTGGGATGAAATGTTTCATGTGACCTCTGGCTGCAAGATCAACCGGACCCAATACCATATGAGGGTCATCGGCATCTTTCTGCTCGAATGTGAAACATCCGATCTGCTGGCATGATGATGCCTGAGGCACACATACAAAATTGCTTTTGGTTCTGTGGGATCCGTCAAGCTGCAGCAGGATCATCGCATCAAATGCATTTACCGTAAAGATTACTGAATCTGGAATTTCACCGTCTTCAAGCTCTTCCAATGGCTTGAAGACAACATAGTCCTCACTGTCATATATAGGTCTTGAAGAGATATGCTCATAGGCGGTTTCAAAATCAGTGTAGATTCTTTCACCTTCAGTGAACATGTCCTTAACGCGTTTTGGTCTTGATTCCAATTTCTTGAGATATTCATCCCTGTTTTTGGCCGAATCAGCACCGCATGAGAGAAATGTTGCCTGAAATTCCTTGGCTTCCTCGGTTGCAAAACCGTCTCCCCATCCGAAACCTGACCATATTCCTCCGCATGTTGCATTTTCCCGACCGAAAACAAATGATTTCCTTTTGGCGATGCATTGTGCAACAAATGACATTACACAACCTCCACGACCTGCCTTCGGGCCTTTGATGTCAGTAGGCTTTTCATCCATTTTGATTAATACGATAGGGTCGAATTTTCCAGTTAAATAATTGGCGATATTGCTTTTCATGGTAATAGTTTGTTTTAAGAGGTTAAAAAGAGTAATGTAAAAAATTTGTTATAAAAAGGGAAAAGAGAAGCTATTTTTTAGCTTCAATAACAGTTTTTCCATTCATGTAAGGGACTAACACTTCAGGAATCTTTACGCTGCCGTCAGGCTGCTGATAGTTTTCCAGAATGCAGCACATTGTCCTTTCGGTAGCGATAGCAGTACTGTTTAATGTGTGCAGGGTTTGAGCGTCACCGGAACCCGCCCTTCCAATACGGGTTTTGGTTTTGCGTGCCTGATAATCCTTACAGTTGGTACAGGACACCAATTCACGAAACGCACCTGAACCTGGGAACCATGCTTCCAGATCATATTTGATTGCGGCATTGTCGTTCAATGCTGATGACACAATAGCAATAATCTGATACGGAAGGCCTAGTTTCTGATAGATTCTCTCTGTGACTTCCATCAGGTGGTCATGCTGGTTTCTTGAATCCTCAGGGGCTGAGTAGATGAACTGTTCGATTTTTTCAAACTGGTGAACCCTGAATATTCCCAATGTGTCCTTTCCGTGTGATCCTGCCTCTTTTCTAAAGCAGGTTGAAAGCGCACAATACCTTAAAGGCAGGTCATTCGGGTTGATGATTTCGTTTCTGTGTAAAGCCGCAAGGGTCTGTTCGGCGGTTGCGATTAAATACATGTCCTCGTTTTCCACTTTGTACAATGTTTCTTCAAACTCGCCCAGTTCGGAGGTTTCGGCTGCAACTTCCCCTTTTACAAAGAAAGGTGTCTGCATAGGAATGTATCCTTCAGCTTCAAGCTCGGATAAGGCGAACTGAATCAGTGCAAGGTTCAAATGCAGGATATCCCTTTTAAGGTAGTAAAAGCGTGCACCTGCAATGCTTGCTGCGGTTTCAAGGTCCGCACCATCAATCTTATTTATCAAATCAACGTGATTTAAAAGTTCAAAATCATATTCTGGGATTTCACCGTAGGTTCTAACAACAACATTATCGTCTTCAGTGTCTGAAATCGGAACGTCCTCATCGATGATGTTTCCGACCTTGTATCTGTAGTCATCCCTGAGCTTGAGGCAATCTGCATTTTTGGCTGTGAGTTCCTTGATTTCAGCTGCAACCTCTTTGGATCTTTTGATTACCTCATCCAAATTGCCTTCCTCTTTTGCTTTTTTAAATGATTTTGATAATTTGTTTTTCTCAGCTCTTAATGAGTTGAGCTTTTTTTCACCTTCTCTCCATAAGGTGTCATATTCTATTACCTTTTCTACATTTTCAGTGTCTCTAAATCTCTTCTTTTCAGAGTCTATGATTATTTCCGGATTTTCTCTGAACAATTTTATATCTAACAATATTTTGTCCCCTAAAATATTTTATACAAT
>JAUNXD010000192.1 GCA_030539985.1 Methanobrevibacter sp. | reverse complement strand
CTCGGTTGTCTTTAAGATTTCTGAAAACCTTTTCATCGAATTTGAAAAAGAGGTTTTCGGGACTGTCAACTATCTTTTCGATGGTGTTTGCCTGATAGCCGTCACCGTTTTCCTTTCTGTAGAAATTCAAACTCAGGAAGTTGATTGCACCTCTTACCGATTCGAATTGATTAGATAAACCGAAATTATCCTTTAGACACTCTTCGATTTGTGCCACGGTAAAGTATCCGTTGTATTTCAGGCATTCTATGATTACCGCCTCATGTGGCCTTATGCCTTTTATTAGCTTTTTTGACATGAACTTGAGAGTGTCCAAATCATCGATGTGTGATGTGTAGTCGTCCTCGATTTGTGAAAGGAAGTGGTGGTATGTGGGGAAATCCTTGTGGGAGAGGATCAGTTCAGGATTGAATTCTGCGTTAATTGCGAAGTCATAAACGGTAGGTATTCTTCCCAACTTGTATTTTAATTGATTGTACTTTTCTTTAAACAGAGCCTTCCTTGAAAATGAAGTGTTGTTGATTGACTCATATATACGCTTTCGTGAAATTTCATCAAAGTTGATTGATGAAGCGCCGGGAATGATTCGGTTGCCCTCAATGAGGTACTTGCGGATTCTGTCCTTGTCATAGGACCTGTCCCCTGAAAGGGCAATCGGTATCATGAAATTGTTCTTGTAGTTTCCGATAAAGTCGATGATGACGACATACTCCTTGTTTTTAAACTTCCTCAAACCCCTTCCGAGCTGCTGGATGAAAATGATTGGAGACTCGGTCGGCCTCACCAGAAGCACCTGATTGATTTCAGGTATGTCAACACCCTCATTGAAGATGTCAACAGTGAAAATGAACTCAAGATTATCAGGATTGTCATCGTTGGTAAGCCTGTCGATGGCCTCAAGACGCTTATCCTGTGAATCGTCCCCTGTCAAAAACACTGACTTGTAGCCCCTCCGGTTGAACTTCTCAGCAAGCATTTTAGCTTCCCTTTTTCTTGAGCAGAACACCAATGCCTTTCTTCTCTCACCTGAATATCCGTAAAACTCGGACTTTTCAATCAGATAATCGACACGGGAATCGGATGCGAGAAGATTGAAATCAGCAAAATCATCATCAACAGTTGAATCCTCAAATTCAACATCAGTTATTCCGAAATAATGAAACGGACAGAGCAAATCCTCCTCAAGAGCCTCCTGCAGGCGGATTTCATGGGCAATGTTGTTGTCAAAAAGATCATAGATGTTAAAGCCATCAGTACGCTCAGGCGAAGCGGTCATGCCCAAAAGAAATTTAGGCTTGAAATAATCGAGAACCTTCAGATATGACAATGCACCGGCCTTGTGAACCTCATCGACAATGACATAATCGAAATGCTCCGGGGAAAACCTGGTGTAAACATCATCCTTTGACATAGTCTGAATGGTTGAAAACAGATAATTCTTGTCAAAATCCTTGCTGTTTCCGCTCAAAAGTCCGAAATCCTCATGATTGGCGAACACGTTCTTGTAGGCTTCAATTGACTGCTTGGCGATTTGTTCCCGGTGAACCAGAAACAGAAACCTTTCAGGTTTGAAATCATTGACCGCAAAGGCCGAAGCGTAAGTTTTACCGGTACCAGTGGCTGAAACAAGGATTGCACGCTTCTCACCGTGACTTATCAGATTCCTTATGTTTTCAAGAAACTGCTCCTGCATATAGTTCGGGCTCAAGGTGACCGTTTCGTCCTTTATTTTACGGGTGATCCTTTTTAAATCGGTGAATTTCCTGTTGTCATCATAGATTTTTTCATAAAAAGGCAATACATCATCCAAATCATCCGCATCCATCCACAGATTAGTGAATTCCTGGCGAATATCCGAAAGCATCTCGCCCTCGGCAAGCGAAGTGAACTCGACATTCCACTCCTTGTTGACGCTCAAGGCATTCATGGTCATATTGGAACTGCCGACGATTCCAGTAAACACATCCCCCTTCCTGAAAATGTAACCCTTGGTGTGAAAGCCCTCCTTTTTCTGAGAGTAGAGTTTGATTTCAATGTTTTCGAAACTCTGAAGCTTTCTTAATGCCTTAGGATCGGTGAAGTTCAAATAATCGGTTGTGAGAATCTTGCCCTTTATATTGCTGCTTTCAAGAAACTGAAACTCTTCCAGTAAGGGAGTGATTCCGCCCATAGTGATGAAAGCAGACGAGATTATAAACTCATCACAGTCCCGAAGCTCGTCTCTAATTGAATTGATTACCTTGGAGTTGGCGTTATTGTAGAGTAGCTTAGGAGTAAAATCAGTGCTTGAATTATTGTTCTGGTCAATGAAAGCGGTTTTAGCCCCATTCAGGATTTCATCAGTGTTCATTGCTCTTCAAGATGTTTGATTAAATCGTTAAGTTTATCTATTTGGATTTGAAATTCCTCTTCTCTTGGAGAACCCCTGACCTTTTCTATTCTGGTTAGAAGTTCATCCCTTTTTTGAATAGCCAATTCAAGTCTTTTATCTGCCATGTCAATCATCCATAGTTTTCTTTAAGTAATCTATAATCTTTAAATCCGCAGGAATCCAGTTGACCTCGTTTAACTCATCTTTTGAAAGCCACCTTGCATCATTGTGCTCGAGAAGTCTTGGAGTTCCTTGGGTTATAATTGCTTCAAAGCAGTCCATCTTAAGATAGAAAGTCGGATACTGGTATTCAAGGTTCAGTGCGAATTTTGTGGGTTTTATTGTGCAGTCAAGCTCCTCTTTGATTTCCCTGATAAGAGCTTCCTCTTTGGTTTCATTGGTTTCGATTTTACCTCCAGGAAATTCCCACATGTTGATGAATTCACCGTAGCCCCTTTTGGTGGCCAGGATCTTGTTATCTTTTTTTATAATAGCTGCAACTACATTTAAAGTTTTCATATGATTTAATATTTGGCAGCTTACGTTATAAATGTTAATAATTTGTACTTTCATAATCTAAAGTTATCAAACCTTGATAAAACAATAATGTCTTAAGAACATTTTTAATAAATATCTCCAGATTATCTTCTTCAATTTCATCATTTCCAGGAGTCAGGGAAAATGCTCCAACTGAGGGAATTATGGTATTTGATTCAAAGAACTGTTTTGTTTTATTTCCAGGATATAAAACGTATGCTCCTTCAGTCATTAAAATGGAATCCTTATAGGTATGCATCTTGTAAATATCCCCATCCTTAAACAATCTGTCCTTTTCTTCAAGCAAATCCCTTTTCTCAATTTCCTCATCAACATCCAACTCGATTTTATCATAATCCTCAATGATCTCCAACTCAGAGCGGTATTTAGCGTCAAAATGCACATAATTAACTTTGCCATTAATTTTAACGCGCAATGTATAGTCGGGTTTAAATGCAAGGGAATATGATCTGTATTTTGACCCGTCTGAAAATCTTAAATTATAGAATAACTCTA
>JAUNXD010000191.1 GCA_030539985.1 Methanobrevibacter sp. | reverse complement strand
GATTTAAATGGGAAATAGACCCTAGCTTGTCGCACTAATAGTTTTCAAATGCTCTTGGTAATCTTATATATATCTTGTATACCTATTTTTAATCAAACCAGAAAATTGGATAAATTTTCTTGACAAATCAAAAACAGGAGTGATAATATGGTTGAAAAAATCGTGAACCTAATGTTTGATGAGTACAATATCCAAGCAAAATTGGATAAAGAGCATGAGGAATTTTATTTTCCACTATGGGAAACCATCTCAAAAATCACAGATTGTGATAATCCAAAAGAATATTTGGAAAATATAATTAATAAAGAACGTGAAAATGGCATTGAAATTTCCATCAATTCCAGACATGTTAAAAATGATTTGGAAGAAATTGAAGTAATTAATGCTAAAGATCTCTTCAGAATAGTTCAGATAATTCCATCTCCACAGGCAGAACCGATTAAATTATGGCTTGCAGAAAAAGGTCTGGAAGGATTGGATGAAATTAAAGACCCTGAACTAAAAATAAGTAAAGTTATCGATGAGTATAGGCAAAAAGGGCGTAGCGAAGAATGGATAAGTCAAAAACTCGAATCAATAAATAATAAAAATAGATTGTTGAGTTTCTTTGAATTAGGTAACCCTATCTAAACTATGATTTTTTAAATGCATTAACAGCCGGTGGAGTTAATAAATCATTTTCAATCATTTCATTAACTTCATCCAAACTAAACCATCCGTAATCATCATGCTCTTCGCTGATGACAACTTCATCACTTTCGCATGTTACCTTCATTATCAATTGGATTGATTTAACTTCCTCTGAGGTTTTACAGGCTGTATAATCATTTCTTACAACATTATATAATGATGTTACATCAACTTCAAGACCTGTTTCCTCAAGGTATTCCCTTTTTAATGCCTCATCAAAAAATTCGCATTTTTTGACTTTACCACCTGGAATTTCCCATTTTCCGGCATCATGAGCTGATTTGGATCTGATTTTTAAAAGCAGTATCTTACCATCATATTCGCATATTCCTCTTGCGGTCAATCCCCACATTGTTGACATTGTAATCTTTCCTAAAAAATAAGTAAAAGGGATGAAAATCCCTCATTTTTTCATTGCCTTTTCAACGGCTACGGCAACAGCCACTGAAGCTCCAACCATTGGATTGTTACCCATACCGATCAGTCCCATCATTTCCACATGAGCAGGAACTGATGAGGAACCTGCAAATTGGGCGTCGGAGTGCATTCTTCCAAGAGTATCTGTCATACCGTATGAGGCAGGTCCTGCCGCCATATTGTCCGGATGAAGTGTTCTTCCTGTTCCCCCACCTGAAGCGACTGAGAAGTATTTTTTGCCTTGCAATATGCATTCTTTCTTGTATGTTCCCGCTACAGGGTGTTGGAAACGTGTAGGGTTTGTTGAATTACCTGTAATTGATACGTCAACACCTTCCAGATGCATAATTGCCACACCTTCACGAACGTCATCGGCACCGTAGCATCTTACCTTTGCCCTTTCACCGTCGGAGTATGCTTTTTCCTTGACTACCTTGACTTCTCCGGTAAAGTAATCGAATTCGGTTTCAACATGGGTGAATCCGTTGATTCTTGAAATGATTAATGCCGCATCCTTACCAAGGCCGTTTAAGATAACCCTTAATGGTTTTTCTCTGACTTCATTTGCGGAGTTTGCAATACCGATTGCACCTTCTGCAGCTGCAAAACTTTCATGGCCTGCAAGGAATGCGAAGCATTCACTTTCATCGCTTAAAAGCATTGATGCAAGATTACCGTGACCTAAACCTACCTGTCTGTCATCAGCCACACTTCCAGGAATGCAGAATGCCTGAAGACCTTCTCCTATTGCCTTTGCAGCGTCTGACGCTTTCACGCAACCCTGTTTTATTGCAATTGCAGCACCGAGAGTGTATGCCCAGCATGCGTTTTCAAAACAGATTGGCTGAACACCCTTAACGATTTCATATGGGTCAAATCCCTTATCCAGACAGATTTGTTTTGCTTCCTCAAGATCTTTAATACCATATTTCTCAAGTACTGGAGTGATCTGGTCGATTCTTCTTTCATAACTTTCAAATAAACTCATTTTATTCACTCCTTGGGTCTATTTTTTTGATTGCATCGTCAAATCTTCCGTATTGACCAGTCGCATTGTCTATTGCCTCCATGGCATCAACGCCGTCCTTGATTTGATCAAGCATTACACCTAAGTTGATGTATTTATATCCTATGATTTCATTATCTTCATCAAGTCCGATTTCTGTGATATAACCTTCTGTCAGCTCAAGATATCTTGGACCTTTTTCTTTGGTTGAATAGATTGTTCCAACCTGGCTTCTGTGGCCTTTTCCCAAATCCTCAAGGCCTGCACCTATCTGAAGGCCTCCTTCTGAGAAAGCGGATTGGGTTCTTCCGTAAACAATCTGTAAGAATAATTCGCGCATTGCGGTGTTTATCGCATCACATACAAGGTCTGTATTCAACGCTTCAAGGATTGTTTTTCCAACGAGTATCTCTCCGGCCATTGCAGCTGAATGAGTCATTCCTGAACATCCCAGGGTTTCCACCAATGCCTCTTCAATAATGCCTTCCTTAACGTTTAATGTCAATTTGCAGCATCCTTGCTGAGGTGCACACCATCCTATCCCATGGGTAAAACCGGAAATGTCTCCAATCTGTTTGGCTTTTACCCATTTGCCTTCTTCAGGAATTGGAGCAGGGTCATGATTTGCACCTTTCCTGACCTGACACATATTTTCAATTTCTGTTGAATATATCATCTTATTTCTCCAAAAGTTTTTGCTGATTTAATATATCTGCTTTTTTATTAATAGTTTTTTTGAAAAATCCATTCAATAATTAATATTATTAGCGATGCCGTTTAAATTAAAATTATGAACATTTTCATCAACGCCGACAATTATAAGGAAATTGCCTTAAAAACCGAAAAAGAGTTAATGATTTATGCAAATGAACTGGACATTGCTGTCGTGGAAGACATTGGCGAAGCTGATATCATATTCTCAATCGGCGGAGACGGAACCTTTTTGAAAACATCCCGACTTACAGACAAGCCAATCATCGGTATAAACACAGGCACCTTGGGCTATTTGACTGAAATCAAACCGGATGATTTGAAATCCGCTCTTGAAGATATGCTGAACGGCAACTATTACATCGAAGAGAGAATGATGCTTGAGGGTGAAGTGATTAAATCAAAAGGGGATGTCATTAAAATACCTGAATCTTTAAATGAGATAGCAATTTCCAAAGACGTTACAGGCATCGTAAGATTCGATGCAATAGTCAATGACAAACTGATCAATTCATATACTGCAGATGGCATATTGATCTGCACTCCGACAGGTTCAACTGCATATAATCTTTCTGCGGGAGGTCCGGTACTGTTTCCTACA
>JAUNXD010000190.1:2787-3435 GCA_030539985.1 Methanobrevibacter sp. | reverse complement strand
ACTATTTTTTATTTTAATTTTTAAATATTATGAAATACAATTTTTAATTAACATATAGTAATGTTTGAATACTTACATTAGAAATTCAGCCAAATATTGGTTTTAAAATAATGGGGCTATGAGAATGGATAACAAAAAAATAATTATAATTGGTATAATACTTTTAATCATTATTTCGGGTGTTATTATATTTATGTTGACCTCTGTAAATTATGACAGGATTGATATAACACCAAATGGAACAACCATTGAAGTTCCATCCGATCAGACAAAATCTGACGGAAATGTTGAGGGCGCCAAAATATGGCATTGGAACAATGGAATACTGGTTACATACAACAGTCATGAGGATCCAAATTTTATCAAAGTGTCTGAATTAGGTTTTAATACGCTTAATGATATAATAAAAAACGGTGAAAAGCAGGATATTGACGGTTTGACATGTTATGTGATAAATGCCGATGAATTATTGGAAATTCACATATTTGATGTCATTAAAGTAAATTATAATGGTAAATTTTATTGCATTCCGTTGGTTAACGAAACCACACACGACAATATCCTAATCTGCTGCAACGACAAAGACATGGCGGTTCATATGGCCAAATCAGTTGAATATAAAAATGTTTATCCTGAAAGCACTGATTT
>JAUNXD010000190.1:0-2777 GCA_030539985.1 Methanobrevibacter sp. | reverse complement strand
CTACAGTAGAAAATCTGACTGGTGATTTGCAGTCAAAGGCAAAAGATTATGCAGATAATGCCAATTTAACTGATATTAAATCCTCTGTGGAACAGGAAACCGGAGTTAATTTGGATGATGCTAAAAACACAATAGAGCAATACACAGGAAAATTGCCTATCTAATGGTCACAGTGATTACAATGGAAGTAATTAATCAAAAACAAACACCTAAAAGAAGTTTAAAAAGAAGTCTTATTGTATTTATTGGAAATGTCCTGGGAATATATCTGATAAGTTTTTTAGGATTGGGAGTCAAATTCAGTCAATTTGACGATATATTGCTTTTAGTACTGTTCATAAGTTTAATCAATGCAATACTATGGCCTATTTTAACAAGAATTGCAATGCCGTTTTTAGTTTTAACTTTCGGTTTCGGTGCATTGATATTAAATGGGCTTCTACTTCAGTTATTTGCGCCTTTATTTGATATACAAATTAATGGAGCAGTTATGATTCTTGTCCCGTTGGCCATGGCTGCCGTTACAACCATACTGTCATCATTGATAACAATAGAAGATGACAGTTCATATTACCGGTCTGTTTTAAGGGATGCAGAAAAGAAAAGAAAAACTGAAATTAAGGATTATCCAGGCGTAATTATTGTTGAAATTGACGGGCTTGCCTATGAGGTTTTATGCGAAGCTGTCGAAAGGGGGGACATGCCTACCGTTAAAAAAATGATTGACAGCGATGATTACAATCTTAGAATGTGGGAAACCGACCTTTCATCCCAAACTGGTGCAAGTCAGGCAGGAATCCTTCATGGAAACAATGATGGTATTGTTGCATTCAGGTGGATTGAAAAGAGTAATGGAAATCAGATGATGCAATGTTCTGGAATCAGCAAAGTGCCTGAATTGGAAGAGAGGATTTCGGATGGAAACGGTTTGCTTGTGGATAATGGAGCAAGCAGATCAAATCTGTTTTCAGGAGATACTTACAATGAAATATTTACATTCAGTAAGATTATGGAATTTAAAAAACTATACAATAAGGCATGGTATTCCGTATTTTCCAATCCAAGCAATTTTGCACGTATAATTGCTCTGTTTCTTGCAGACATTGTGCGGGAAATATGGTCACAAATCATACACTCAGTTAAAAACATCCGTCCAAGAATAAAACGCGGAATAGTTTACATTCCAACAAGGGCCGCCACAAATGTCTTTATGAGGGAAATCAACACTTCAACACTGATTGGGGACATGATGGTTGGAGATGTTGATGTTGCATACTCAACATACCTCGGTTATGATGAGATAGCACACCACTCAGGAGTCAGGGATAATGACGCATGGTTCGCTTTAAGGGAAATGGACAAGCAAATCAAGCATTTAACCGATGCAAACAAATACTGTCCGAGGGATTATCAGTTTGTCATTCAGTCAGATCATGGTCAGACCAATGGGGCCACATTTACCCAAAGATATGGCCAAACATTTGAAGAGTTTGTCAAATCACTGCTTCCGCAGGACATGACTGTGTTTGCAAAATTGAGTTCAGATGAAGACCACTTTGCAGGATCTTCCCCATTTTCAAGAGATAAGAAAAAAATAAAAAAAGAAGAAAAGGAACAGGAGGAATTAAGTGACTCTGAAGTAATCGTCTTGGCTTCAGGTAATCTTGCAATGATTTATCTCACCCAATGGGCTCAGAGATTGACCTATGAGGAACTTAATGAATATTTCCCTGAACTGATACCGGGCATTATCAATAATGAGTATGTAGGTTTCATTTTAGTTAAATCCAAAGAACATGGTGATTTGGCTATCGGCAAAAACGGAACATATTACCTGGACAGCGGAGAAATTGAAGGTGAAAACCCTCTTGATGGATTTGGAGACAATATCGTCAGACATTTAAAAAGAACCAGTTCATTTGAGCATACTCCGGATATCCTCGTTAACAGTTTCTATGATGAAAAAGCTGATGAGGTATGTGCCTTTGAAGAATTGGTTGGAAGCCATGGGGGAGCAGGTGGAGACCAGTCCAAGCCGTTCATACTGTATCCTTCAAGTTGGAATGTCAGTGATGATGAAATAATTGGTGCGGAAAACATTTATAAGCTGTTAAAAGAGAATTTGGCTGAGTTAAAAAAATAAGTTAAATAAGATATTGGATTGCCGATTCAAATTTTATTCCTGATTATTTTTAATTATTTCTAGGTAGATGTGGTGTTTAAATTAATATGGTTTATCAATAATCTTGCAATTAATTGAAAATTTGATTCATTAAAATCATAGTTGGTAGAATACTTTTATTTTAATTAATGATCACATCAAGTATTGCATAGGTGATTGTTGTATAGATATAGGATTATCAGGTTTCATAGGACTTTGAACAACTTCACCTGGAAGATGAGGTTTCTGCCAATTAGTTAAACTATATCTGAGTATAACAATCCAAGAGCCCTATAAGTAAATAATGCTATGTAAGGCACTATTAATATATTAAGAATTGATAAAACAAATAAATGATCGAAAATTAATGTTAAACCGAATTCAATACATGCGACAATCACGAAAATCAATAGAGACAATACTACTAACTTGCCAATACCAATTCTTGTAATGTCTTTTGCGGCCGCATAAAGATTTAAAGCTTTTTTTAAACTGCCGGTATGCGCTAATCTTGCTTCAGACATGGCCTGGAAGAATGAAAAGATTAAAAATACCATTATGCCTGCGGAAAATGTAATGGCTATAGAAACAAATAAGGGGAATGAGTACATATATA
>JAUNXD010000189.1 GCA_030539985.1 Methanobrevibacter sp. | reverse complement strand
TTTTCCAACGATTTGAATATCTGCATCGAGAACTTCTTTACCAAATAATTCATCTCTGATTCTCATATAAAACACCTTTTTAATATTAAATAGTTCCTAATATTAATTAATTGTTTCTAAAAAATAAGGTTAAAAAAAGCAAAATTGTATTAAATAGTAACAATATAATAACAATATTGATTTTAATGGTGAATATATGGAAGAGAAAACTTTCACAGTATCTGAAATTAATTCCTACATCAGAAATAAAATAAACATGGATCAAAACTTAAAGAACATCCTTGTTAAAGGAGAACTTTCAAATTACAAAGATTCATTTAGCGGACACAGCTATTTTACTTTAAAGGATGAAGATTCACAAATTGATGGAGTGATGTTCAAGGGCATGAAAGACCGATTCCTTAAATTCAAACCAAAAGATGGTGATGAAGTAATTATTAAAGGTAAAATCGAAGTTTACCATAAAACAGGAAGATATCAGTTATATGCCACAAAGATTACTCTTGACGGAATTGGAGACCTGTACAGGGCTTACGAACAATTAAAAGAAAAACTTTCCAAAAAAGGTTTATTTGATGAGGAGCATAAAAAAGAAATTCCAAAGTATCCTAAAAGAATTGGTGTCGTTACAGCACGAACCGGTGCAGCCATAAGGGATATAATCATAACAATTAAAAAAAGATATCCCATTTGTGAAATCTTAGTATTTCCAACATTGGTTCAGGGCGATCAAGCCAGTTCACAAATCATCAAACAAATTAGATATGCGCAGACATTTGATTTGGATACTCTAATCGTCGGACGTGGAGGAGGAAGCATAGAGGATTTATGGGCATTCAATAAGGAAGAGTTAGCATATGAAATATTTAATTGTGAAATTCCTATAATCAGCGCAGTAGGTCATGAAACCGACTTTACAATAGCTGATTTTGTAGCGGATATAAGAGCTGCAACTCCAACTGCCGCCGCCACATTAGCAGTCCCTGATTTGATGAAGGTAAAGGAAAATGTAAATCAGTTAAACTACAGGCTTAACAAAAACATGACTGATAAAATCACTTTAAACAGAACACAACTGACACATATCTCCCAGAAAAACATTTTAAAAAATCCCGAATCAATTTATGAAATTAAAGGGATGAATCTGGACAATATTGTCAACAAACTAAGTTTTGCATCCAAAACGATAATTTCCCATAACCGGAATAAGTTATTTAAGCTTGAAAACTCTTACGTTTTGACAAACCCTAAAGAGACAACTAAAAAGAAAAGAGACAAATGTCTGAAAAATATTAATAAACTTGAAGTTTTAAACCCACTTTTAACATTGAAGAGAGGTTATTCAATAGCAAAAACCGGAGATAAAGTCATATCCTCTGTTAAAGATGTGAAGGTTGGAGATGAAGTTGATATTGAATTAGATGATGGAACAATAAATACAAAGGTGATATAAATGGAAGAATTGAGTTTCGAAGAAAGTTTGGAAAAATTAGAAGAAATAGTCAATAAATTAGAAAGCGGAGACATTCCATTGGACGAAGCGATTGAAAAATTCGACACCGCAATGAAACTGGTTAAAATATGTAATGAAAAACTGGAAGCTGCAGAAGAGTCAATTGCAAAAATTGTCAAAGACAATGGAGAACTCGTGGAATTTAATTCAAACCAATGAAATAATCTATCCAATACTCCAATAATGTTTTTATTGGATAACTATTACATTTTTCTTTTATTTCAATAGCCAAATCATAAGCTTCTTCTTTTGTAATCAGATTTACTTCTACTTCATCAATCAAATTTAAAATAGATGTTGTAATTGCTACATTTCTTTGGTCTTTCGCATCAATTATCAATTGTTTAATAAATTCCAATTTATCCTGATTTAAATTATCGTAAAATTCATTAATATCCAATGAGTACCTATTTAAACGAACCAATACATTAGACTGGGTTTTGTTAGTAGTCCAAACCTGTTTTGCGATAGCTTTTGTAACTGATTTGATAACAGCCTTACCTATCAGCTCACCAAGTTTTGAATGCTTGCCTGCATTTGTCAAGGTATCATCCGAATCAAGATTGGAAAAAATTGCCACACCATCTGTTCCGGTTCCTGTTGCAAATCCGTTTGAGTATTGTGATTGTATTTTTAAATTATTCAAGGCAACGGTTTTCGCTTCGGTTATTGTCATAAATGCATCCATCAATGTTGACTTTTCCAGACAGACATTGACCAATAAAATAATGTTTATTGTGCCGAAATGAAATTCCCCGTTTTCTTCCCAGTATGATGATTCATCTCCTGCTCTGGAAGCATTTGTTCTGACCCCTGCAGTAGTTATTGCAGTGACCTCCAGGTTTTTAAATTTTTGGGTCGAAATACTGACATTTTTCATTTCCGCCAGAGTTACCAGACCGGTTGAAAACTCAGAATCGATATTCAATGAGTCGGATTCATTGATTAAATATTCGCATACATTATGATTTTCCAAATAATCTATTTTTTCTTGAGACAAATGTTGATTAAAAACAGCTTTGTATAAATCATTTGTTCCGCCATTAAGTGGCGATGTGGATAAACCATTTCGATTTACATTAAAATTAATTAAAATAGTGTCTTTTAAATAATAAATTTCATCATCAGTAGATGTTTTGAAAATAAGTCTATTTGAATACATAAAAAAAGAAAAAAAAGAAGATGTAAAAATTTACATCATTGGAGGCATTCCGCCCATTGCGGAAGGATCCATACCCATATCTTCAGGGCCTTTTGTAGATGCGATTACATCATCAATTCTTAAAATCATTTCAGCTGCTTCGGATGCAGATTGAATAGCTTGTTTTTTAACACGTTTAGGTTCGATAACACCAGCTTCTTTCATGTCTGCTACTTCACCAGTGAATACATCTAATCCCATGTAGAAGGAGTCTTCTTGTGCAGCTCTTAAGTCCACTAATGAGTCGATGCTGTCTAAACCTGCGTTTTCAGCTAAGGTTTTTGGTACGATTTCTAAAGCTTCTGCAAATGCATTTACTGCTAATTGTTCTCTTCCTGAAATGGATTCTGCGTAATCTTTGAGTTTTTTAGCCATTGCAATTTCTGGAGCTCCTCCACCAGCAACAACTTTGTCATCTTCTACAGTAGCAGCAACTACACCAATTGCATCTTCGATTGCTCTTACGATTTCATCGACGATGTGTTTGGTACTTCCTCTTACGAATAAGGTTACGGATTTGGCTCCGCTACATTTTTCGACAAAGATCATTTCGTCACCGGAGATTTTTCTTTCTTCTACAACTCCAGCATCTCCTAAATCATCAA
Organism: Methanobrevibacter sp.; assembly: GCA_030539985.1. Lineage (GTDB taxonomy): Archaea > Methanobacteriota > Methanobacteria > Methanobacteriales > Methanobacteriaceae > Methanocatella. The sequence goes on along the minus strand of JAUNXD010000189.1, from coordinate 120 downwards.
CGGTTAAGTCATCTAAGTTGGTGATGACACTAGCACCAGTTGCTCTGGATAATTTTTCAATGTCTGATTTTTTAACTCTTCTTACAGCTAAAACGCCAGCTTTGGATAAGTAGTGTTGTG
>JAUNXD010000188.1 GCA_030539985.1 Methanobrevibacter sp. | reverse complement strand
AAGACATTGCAGAGGTTATGAATAGAAATCCCGGAACCATTCGTAACCAGATGCAGGCTTTAAGAAGTTTAAGTCTTGTCAAGGGAGTGCCGGGTCCTAGAGGAGGATATAAACCAACAATCGAAGCGTATCATGCTTTAAATATTTCAGTCTCAGACAATGATTCCAAAGTGCCTATATATAAGAATGGCAAAAGAATCCACGACATTTCAGTTGCAAGAATTGAATTTACCAGTGTTCCCCAACCTAGTGAATGCGAAGCGGCAATAAAGGTTTTGGGAAGCATTAAAGACCTTAACCTGGGCGATACCATCAGCATCGGTCCGACACCTGTAAACAACCTTGGAGTCATGGGAACCATTGTCGGGCGTGATGATATGGATAATATTCTTTTGGTTGATACGAAAACCATCAGAAGCATTCCCAAACAGACTGTAGGAGACATTGCAAGCCGTGATGTCATATCATTCACCGTTGACTGTTCCATAAAGGAGGCTGCCAAAAAATTGTCTGATAAAGAAATTGATGGGGCTCCGGTTATAAAGGACGGTAAGGTCGTTGGAGTATTTACTCTTACTGATTTGGTAAATGCAATTGCCAACGATAAGGAAAATGAGTCTGTCGGTGAGTTAATGTCAACAAACGTCGTTATAGTCAATGAGGATTTAAAGATAGCCAATGCCATCGAGGTAATGCTTAAAAAGTCAATTTCAAGATTGATAATTGCAGACAATAATCAGGTTTTACTTGGAATCGTCACAAGAACAGATTTGATAGACAGCATAACAAACCTAAAGCAATTCCCGATTATTACTAATTAAGTGATTTGATGAAAGTTAACCAGATTAATGTTGCCAGTGGTATGAAAATATCTGATTTAGTTGATCAGTTTGACAAATCAGGCGTTTTGGGAGCGGGCAGAGTTGGAAGGGCCTGCAATGTTTTAACCGAAATGATTCAGGATGATGACATGAAGGTATTCATGAGTCTTGGAGGACCTATGATACCTGGTGGAATGAGAAACATCGTAACTCAGATGATTAAGAACGGGCATGTTGATTTAATAGTATCAAGCGGTGCAAACATCACCCATGATTTGCTTGAGGCATTTGGAGGTGCCCATTATCGCCATGAAGGACGTGACGATGAGGAACTTAACGAAGACGGCATAGGTCGTATAGCAGACATTAATGTTGGTTCAGATGATTTTACGGTTTTTGAAACTGAAATTACCAAGATTTTTGAAAGGATTTCCAGTCAAAAGACTCATGTTTCAATTCAGGAACTTCTCCATGAAATCGGTCTTTTGGTTGATGATGACAAATCATTTGTTGCAACCGCCGCAAAAAATAACGTTCCGATTTTCGCTCCGGGACTTATCGATTCCATGATGGGGCTGCAGTTATGGATTTTTTCACAGGATCACGATTTCGTGGTTGATGCCGTGGCGGATATGCATTATCTCTCAGATATAGTATTTGAAGCCGAAAAGGTAGGTGCGATTCTTTTGGGAGGAGGCCTTACCAAACACTACACCCTGGCATCCAATGTCATTAAGGGAGGTCTTGATGCTGCCATTCAGATTACAATGGACAGGCCTGAAGCCGGAAGTCTAGGTGGAGCTCCTCTTGAAGAGGCAAAGTCATGGGCAAAGGCCAGATGCGGTTCAAGCCTTGCAAGTGTTGTCGGTGACGTTACTGTCATTTTTCCATTGATTTATGCGGCATGTTTAGACCGAATTTAAGGTGAGTAGATGAATTATATTATTTTAGCAATTTTATTTTTCCTTTCCGGATTTTTCATGAAATATTCGGATGATTTTTTCGATGAAAGAAATGATTTGAAATATGCATCCATATTTGGAGTATTATGCGGTTTGGCTTCAGCTGTCGCAGCTGTAAATGATATTGGGGCCGCTTATATATTCATAGCAATTCTGATAGGCAATCTGCTTGTATTTAAGATTGACGGCCTGCACCATGTCATTACTTTGGCGATTTTTGTCATTGCATGTTTGATTTGTGGAATTCCTCAGTTGAGCCTCGTTGTTCTTCTTATATGTATTTTGGCTGCAATTAGTGATGAAGTTGGCCATGAAACTATCTCAAAAGTCACTGACAATGGTTTATTGAATCTGTTTTTTGAATACAGGTTTGTGATGAAGATAGTTATATTTTTACTTGCAGTCTGTGGTGCTTTCAGTTTTTGGGTATTTATTTACTTTATCATGTTTGAAGTGGCTTACGTGATGGCAGGAATTGTTTTTGAAAAACTGAATTAAAAAAAGAAATTAAAAAATGGAATTTTAAATTCCCTTTATTTTTGTTTATTCTACTTCTACGCCCATTTTACCAGCAATTCTAGCGATAATTACGGTAACAACTACTGCAACAATGGTTACAACAATGGCGTAAATGAATAAACTTGGAAGTGCATCTCCGGAACCGATAACACTTTCAATTAATTTTTGGATAGCATCATTCCATGCAGCACCTGCTACAAACGCAAATGCTGTGGTGATTAATGCCAGGATTGTTTCCATAATCATTTTTGTTACTTCGTTTGCCATACTTTTTCCTCCGTTTAAATTAATTTGTTCATAGATTATTAGAACAGTATTACTTTTGTTTTTTTTATTTTAAATAGTTTATTTTTTATCAAAGTTCGTTGATTAAATTTTCACATGCAAGTTTTGGATTTTCCGATTCATAAATGCTTCTTCCGACAATTATTGCATTGGAGATTTCAAGGGTTTTTTTGCCGTCTCCGCCCTGTTTTCCAACACCTGGCGATATGATGTAAGCTTTACTTCCCACGATTTCTCTTATATCGGCCAACCTGTCCAGTCTTGTTGCAGGTGCAACATAGTTTTTGATGCCCATTTCAACGCCCATCTTGGCTATTGCATCTGCGTTTTTTTGAAGAAACATTTTTGCTCCGGGATGTGACATTTCGGTCAGTAAAAACAATTCCTTTTTGTGTTTTTCTGCCATGTCAAGGCATGCCTGGACACTGTCTGATCCGACAAAACCGTGGCATATTATTGCATCTGCTCCGGCCTTAAATGTTTCATCACATATCTTTTCGTTTGTTGCGTCAATGTCTGCAACCTTAAAATCGCATATTACCTGAAAACCGAATTTGTCCTTTAGCTTTTTTATAATTTCAAGACCTTCAGCAAGTGCCAGAGGATAACCGATTTTAATGGTGTCAATATATTCCTTGATGGAATCACAAATTTCAGTCGCTTCGCTTTCACTCATCACATCAAGTGCTAAAATTAAGTTGTTTTTTATGTTCATGGTATCATTTTTGTCAGTTATTCACAATAAATTAATTAGGTTCACCTAAACTTTGTTTTGGGTATTACTAATAATATTTATATATAATAAACTATATAATATCATTATCAATAAAACTTTATAAAAGTTTAATTATATTTTAAGTTTTTATTGAGAA